>NZ_JAHBAK020000049.1 GCF_018500155.2 Polynucleobacter sp. | reverse complement strand
TCTCTCTTTGGCGGCATTTATTGCCCTACCCTACACGCTCACTAGCCATGCTCAAACCAAGCCTACAATTATCGATGCAGCTGCCATAGATAACAGCTACCTTCTATATGAAGGCGAGGTAGTCAAAATTGACAAAAAAACTCGCACCATTACCTTCAAAAATAAAGAAGGTGAATCCAAATTTGTTGCTGGACCTGAGATTAAGAATTTTGACCAAATTAAAAAAGGTGATCGTTTAAGTGTTTCTTATGAGCTTGCAGTTGCTATTGAGCTCATTAAAACGAAGAGCGATGGTGTTCGTAGCAAAGTGGAAACAAATACTGTTACCTCATCTAAAGCAAATGAAAAACCATCAGAGACGATTGCTAATAAAACCACTATTACTGCAGATATTGTGGAGGTGAATCGTGACAAGAAGTTGGTATCGGTTAAAGGTCCTAGTGGAAAAATAACTACGGTCACCGTGAAAAATCCTGCATTATTGGCGGACGTCAAAGTAGGCGAGCAAGTAAAAGTAATTTACTACGACGCTATGGCTGCATCCATTACAGCGCCAAAGAAGTAATTTCATAATCATCACCAAATAAAAAGCCTCCCAAAAGGAGGCTTTTTATTTATGAATTTGGCGGAACGGACGGGACTCGAACCCGCGACCCTCTGCGTGACAGGCAGATATTCTAACCAACTGAACTACCGCTCCAAATTACAACTAACTGTTGCCAAAAATACTGGCGTCCCCAGGGGGATTCGAACCCCCGTACTCACCGTGAAAGGGTGATGTCCTAGGCCTCTAGACGATGGGGACCTAGCTACAACAACTACCGTTTTGAAAGCTTGGTGGAGATAAGCGGGATCGAACCGCTGACCTCTTGCATGCCATGCAAGCGCTCTCCCAGCTGAGCTATACCCCCGAAATCTCGCAATAAAACCACAAGACAATCAAAACAATCCAAGATTTTAGCCTATTTTTGTGCAACTGCGCAAATTGGCTATTGGACCACCTTGGAGAGCCGATTTAATGCCTCCTCCTTGCCCAAAACGACCAGTACAGAATCTATGGCTGGAGTCTGTGTAGTGGCAAATAATGCATATCGTACGGGCATCGCTAAGGCAGGCATTTTCAGTTGATGCTGAGCCAATACTTGCTTAAATGCAGCGCTATAAGCTTCCTTTGTCTCTGGTGAGCTCTTAATGGCTTCAATTAAATCTTTCAGCGCGGGAACTATTGCACTCGGTATATTTGCGGCAATCTGCTCTGGCGTGAATGTTGGTGCAGGCATATAAAAAAGCTTTGCCGCCTCTGCAATCTCAACTAATGTGTTGGCGCGGTCTTTGATCAAACTCACAACCTGTACAAAATCTGGGCCGATTTCAGTATTTATTCCTAATTGATTCGCAAAAGGCTTCGCCAAATTTGCTAATTTAGCTGGATCGGTATTTTGTATGTATTGATGATTTAACCAAAGCAATTTTTCAGGATTATGTTGCGCTGGTGAACGACCCAAACTTTCTAGATCAAACCAATGAACAAATTGCTCCTTGGTAAAAATCTCTGCATCACCATGAGACCAACCTAGACGAGCTAAGTAATTCAAGATCGCCTCAGGCAGGTAACCCGCCTTTTGATAATCTCGTACGCTCATCGCCCCATTGCGCTTACTCATCTTTTCGCCAGAATCATTGAGCACGGTGGGTAAATGGGCGTAAATAGGCGGTATGCCGCCTAATGCTTTCATGATATTAATTTGGCGAGGGGTATTGTTGACATGATCATCACCGCGAATGACGTGGGTAATATTCATATCTAGGTCATCCACTACAACGCAAAAGTTATACGTTGGAGTGCCATCAGGGCGTGCAATGATTAAATCATCTAACTCATCATTGGAGATTTCAATCTGACCTTTAACAGCGTCATTCCATACAACGGAACCGCCAATTGGATTCTTAAAGCGGATAACAGGTTGAACTCCACTTGGAGCTGGCGGCAAAACCTTACCCGGTTCAGGTCTCCAAAAACCGTTATAACGTGGCTTTTCCTTATTTGCCATTTGCTGATCTCGCAAGCGATTTAATTCTTCTTCGCTCATGTAGCAAGGGTAAGCTAGACCACTATCAAGCATCTGCTTTATAACCTCACGATAGCGATCGATGCGCTGCATTTGGTAGATTGGACCCTCATCTATATCCATTCCCAACCAGGCCATGCCTTCAATAATGACATCTACCGCTTCTTGTGAAGAGCGCTCTAAATCCGTATCTTCAATTCTTAATATAAAGTCACCCTTGTTATGACGTGCAAAAGCCCACGGATACAGGGCGCTTCGTAAATTTCCCAAATGTATAAAGCCCGTGGGACTTGGGGCAAATCGAGTACGTATAGACATAGCCAACATTATCTCAGTTCAGCAAAAAGGGTGGAATTTTTAAAAAAGTGGATACTTTAGGCTATGAATGAACTGCTCGTATTTATCTGTGATGGAGCGCCTGTACGCGGTGAAATCGTCTCCATTGGCTCTGCTTGGCAAGCTATTTTAGAGAGACGCAATGACCCCCCTGCTGTGCGTCGAATATTAGGCGACTTTGTCGGTGCCGCTACGCTTTTGAGTGCCAGCCTAAAATTTGATGGCACCCTTATTATTCAAGCCCAAAGCAAAGGGCCAATACAGTTGCTAGTGGTCGAATGCAAGTCAGATCTCTCTATGAGAGCAACCATCAAGCTTTCTACCGAACCATCGGCAATTTCAGATGATGCAACTTTGGGTGAACTTTTGGATGCTGGCAATACGGGTAGATTGGTGATTACGCTTGATGCAGCTGATCGAGAACCGGGCCAACCTCCTCATCAAGGCATCGTTGCTTTGCAGGATGAGGTGAATGGCATTACACGTCCTGTTGCAAATGCTGCTGAGGCAATAGCCCTGTATATGCAGCGCTCAGAACAATTAGATACACGTATTTGGCTCGCATCTAATGACCACAGTGTTGGAGGCTTATTGCTACAAAAATTACCCAACTCGGGAGGACACGCTCATTTAGAGCCTCAAGTGGCTGCTGAGGGTTGGAATCGGGTTCAAACCTTGGGGCAGACCATTACGAACGAAGAGCTTCTAACACTTCAACCAGAAACAATTCTCAGACGACTTTTTCTTGAAGAGTCGACTGAATATGGCGTGCGAAGCTTTCCATCTAGGCAAATACGTTTTGCCTGTACCTGCTCGCGCAATAAAGTTGCCGATGTATTACGAATGCTGGGCGAATCAGAGGTGCAAAGCATCCTTGAAGAACGAGGCACCGTGGAAACAATTTGTGATTTTTGCTTAAAGCCCTACCGTTTTGATCCAGTAGATTGTCTACAGGTATTTAAAACAGACTCGTTAAGCGATGCCACAAGACCTCCGTCCGGAAGTCATTGAGCATTCATTCTTAATCTTTAGTGACTTGTGCTGGGGCAGATTTATCATTGGGCAAAATCTGCACAAAAAATTCACCCTCTTTGATGAGGCCATGCTCAACACGTGCCCGCTCTTCAATTGCACGCGTCCCCTCTTTTAAATCTTTGACATCTCCTGCAAGTTTTGCATTACGAAGAGCCAAGAGGCTATTTTTAGCCTCTTGGAGTTCTACTTGCTTTTCCATTTCATAGACCTTGAGCCATCCACCCTTCCCTAGCCATAGGGGGTACTGTATTGCAATCAGCAACAGCAGCATGGAGTAGATAACTATGCGCATAAATAGCGTGTACTTATCGCTTCAGGTTGTAGAAAACAGATTTACCTGGATACGTTGCTACATCGCCCAAATCCTCTTCAATACGTAACAATTGATTGTATTTAGCAATGCGGTCAGAGCGAGATAATGAACCCGTTTTGATTTGTCCAGCGTTTGTACCCACGGCGATATCAGCAATTGTGCTATCTTCGGTTTCACCTGAGCGATGTGAAATAACAGCCGTGTAATTAGCCCTTTTTGCCATTTCAATCGCAGCAAAGGTTTCAGTTAAGGTTCCAATCTGATTGATCTTTATCAGAATGGAATTTGCAATACCCTTTTCAATTCCTTCTTTCAGAATGCGGGTGTTGGTGACAAATAAATCATCGCCAACAAGCTGGATCTTTTTACCTAACTTGCGAGTAATATCAGCCCAGCCATCCCAATCACTTTCATGCATGCCATCTTCAATCGAAACAATGGGAAATTGATCGGCTAAATTACCAAGATAATCAGAGAACTCGCTAGAGCTTAATTGAAGCCCTTCGCCAGACAAATGGTATTTGCCATCCTTATAGAATTCGCTGGCAGCACAATCTAATGCCAACAATACGTCTTCTCCAGCCTGGTAACCAGCGCCTTCAATAGCCTTCATAATCGTTTGCAAGCATTCATGATTGCTCTTGAAATTTGGAGCAAAGCCACCCTCATCACCAACAGTAGTTGGCATGCCTTGTGCGCCAATAATTTTCTTGAGTTCATGGAATATCTCTGCTCCACAACGCAATGCATCGCGAAAGCTCTCTGCCCCTACAGGCATCACCATAAATTCCTGAATATCAAGGCTATTATTTGCGTGCGCTCCACCATTAACAATATTCATCATTGGAACAGGTAGCTGCATTCCCCCTGAGCCACCGAAATATCGATACAACGGTAACCCAGCCTCTTCGGCCGCCGCTCTAGCTACCGCCATGGATACTGCCAGGGTTGCATTAGCGCCCAATCGAGCTTTGTTATGGGTACCATCCAAGTCTATAAGGGTGCGATCTAAAAAAGCCTGTTCGCTAGCATCAAGACCTAAAATTGTTTCAGCGATTTCGACATTGATATTTTGCACTGCCTTTAAAACACCTTTGCCCAAATAGCGTGATTTATCTCCGTCACGCAATTCAATTGCCTCACGGGAGCCCGTAGAGGCGCCAGAGGGAACGGCTGCTCGCCCCATCACGCCAGACTCGAGCAAAACATCACACTCTACAGTTGGGTTACCACGTGAATCTAAGACTTCTCTACCAATAATGTCAACAATGGCGCTCATGCACCTTCTCCTTAAAACAATATGAAATTGGGTTTATGAATGATGTTTACTTAAAGCTATCTTCTAAAAATACGTTTTTTGTTTTAACAACAGAATCTATAGCAATTAAAGACTCCAACAATTCCTTCATTCGATGCAATGGGACAGCATTTGGTCCATCAGATAACGCTTTAGCAGGGTCTGGATGGGTTTCCATAAACAGCCCACTAATACCTACAGCCACAGCGGCTCGAGCTAGAACGGGAACGAACTCTCTTTGCCCACCGCTAGAGCTTCCTTTACCGCCAGGCAACTGAACTGAATGGGTAGCATCAAAAACTACTGGAGCATTTGACTCGCGCAATATTGACAAGCTACGCATATCTGAAACTAGATTGTTATATCCAAAGGATGCGCCTCTCTCACACACCATGAACTGGTCCGGAAGATTTATTTCTGCAGCAGCATCTCTCGCTTTTTGAATCACATTGAGCATTTCATGTGGCGAGAGAAATTGCCCTTTTTTGAAGTTCACAGGTTTGCCACTTTGAGCACATGCCCTAATGAAATCTGTTTGCCTGCATAAAAAAGCGGGCGTTTGCAGGACATCAACTACTTGAGATACCTCAGTGATTTCGCTAATGTCATGCACATCGGTGAGTACCGGCACATCAATCTCTTTTTTTACCTTGGCCAAGATTGCTAGACCCTTCTCAATTCCCAAACCACGGAAAGAGGATCCAGATGAGCGATTAGCCTTATCAAAGGATGATTTATAAATGAATGGAATTTGTAATGCAGAAGTCATTTCTTTTAATCTGCCAGCTACATCAATAGCAGACTGTTCAGATTCAATGACACAGGGGCCAGCAATTAAAAAGAAGCGCTGATCAAGGCCGACATCAAAACCACAAAGCTTAAATGTGCTCATGATCTACTTTCAAGCAAGTTGCTTTAATACAGCATCTTGATGTACAAGGGCTGCATTAATAAACGCAGAAAATAATGGATGCCCATCGCGTGGAGTGGAAGTGAATTCAGGGTGAAATTGCACACCAAAGAACCAAGGGTGCATTGATTCTGGAAGCTCCATCATCTCAGGCAAAGATTCGTTTGGCGTTCTAGCAGAAATAACCATGCCAGATTGCTCTAGTTTAGGAACATAGAGATTGTTCACTTCATAACGATGGCGATGACGCTCATTCACCTCATTGCCATAAATTCGATTGGCCAGGGTGCCCAACTTTACGGGGCATCGCTGAGAACCCAAGCGCATCGTTCCACCAAGATCGGATTCATTAGTGCGCTTTTCTACTCGCCCTTCTCTGTCCAACCATTCTGTAATTAAAGCTACAACAGGACTCTCAGTCTGTGGCTCAAATTCAGTGCTATTAGCATTAGATATATTGGCTACATGACGCGCAAACTCAATTACGGCTAACTGCATTCCTAAGCAGATGCCTAAATACGGAACCTGATTCTCTCTTGCATAGCGGATTGCTGCAATTTTGCCTTCTGTTCCACGCTTACCAAAGCCACCAGGCACAAGGATGGCATCTAGTTTGCTAAGGCATTCCACACCATCCCTTTCAATGACTTCAGAATCAATGTAATTGATATTTACTTTGGTGTGAGTATGAATGCCCGCATGACGCAAGGCTTCAATTAAGGATTTATATGACTCCGTTAATTCAACATACTTACCAACCATGCCAATGGTCACTTCATGTTTTGGATTTGCTAACTCATATACTAACTTAGCCCAAACAGAGAGATCAGCAGGTTTAGCATCAATTTGTAATTCGCGACAAATTAAGTCATCCATTCCCTGTGATTGCAGCATTTCTGGAATCTTATAGATCGTATCTACATCCCAAACTGAAATCACCGCTTCTTCACGTACATTTGAAAAGAGGGATATTTTGGCGCGTTCATCATCAGGAATTGGTCTATCAGCACGACACAACAAAACTGTTGGCATGATCCCGATTTCTCTCAATTTCTGTACAGAATGCTGTGTGGGCTTAGTTTTCAGCTCGCCAGCACTGCTGATATAGGGCACTAACGTCAAGTGGACAAAGGCGCAGCTATGTTTGGGCAGGCGAATGCTCATTTGGCGGGCTGCCTCAAGAAATGGCAGTGATTCAATATCGCCCACCGTGCCACCAATTTCACATATTGCTATATCCGCCTTACCGTCATGACTCGCTTTGGCGCCGCGTTCAATAAACGCTTGAATTTCATTTGTAATATGAGGAATCACCTGAACGGTTTTTCCTAAATATTCCCCGCGACGCTCCTTGCTGATAACAGACTCGTAAATCTGACCTGTCGTGAAATTATTGCTTTTTCGCATCTTGGCCGATACGAAACGCTCATAGTGCCCCAAATCTAAATCGGTCTCTGCCCCATCTTCGGTGACGAAAACTTCCCCATGTTGCAAGGGGCTCATCGTGCCGGGGTCTACATTGATATATGGGTCTAATTTTAGGAGGGTGACTTTCAGGCCGCGGGATTCGAGAATCGCGGCAAGCGAGGCAGCTGCAATTCCTTTCCCTAAAGAAGAAACCACACCACCAGTGACAAAAACGTATTTGGTCATCGCTTAAGCTCTGTTGGAAAAAGTAATTATAACGATTGGCGACTGAACTAATAAAAATTATTAAAAATGAAATTTCCGCAGCGAATTGCGTTTGAAGTAGGATTTCCTGGGCAAACCATCAACCGACAGATCAAGTTTGACCCCACTAAATTCAGTGGGGTTTTGGGACCAAACCAGCTATATTTTGAGATTTTCTTGCCAATAGCCCTTTTCGTGGGAATGCTAAGGGTTTAAACTCTTATATAAGACTTAAATTAGTAACTATAATGACCAAATAGGGAGAAAATCCTTAATTGGACCTTCTATTGCTCACATTTACCTCATAGGAACCACCATGTTAGATGCCTATAACGCCCAAGTTGCTGAACGTGCTGCCCTTGGCATTCCAGCCCTCCCCCTTACTAAAGATCAGACTGCTGAATTAGTAAAGTTGCTTAAAAATCCTCCGGCAGGCAAGGAAGCCGAGTTAGTAGAACTAATTACCAATCGAGTGCCAGCAGGCGTGGATGAAGCAGCTAAAGTCAAAGCTGAGTTTTTAGACGCTATTGCTAAAGGTGCTGAAAAATCACCTCTGATTTCTCGTGTAAAAGCAACTGAATTACTCGGCACCATGCTGGGTGGTTACAACATCAAACCTTTGGTTGAATTGCTTGCAGATGCAGAGTGTGGCGCAGCGGCTGCAGAGGCATTGAAAAAAACCTTGTTGATGTTTGATTATTTCCATGATGTGCAAGAGCTTGCTGAAAAAGGCAATGCCAATGCTAAAGCAGTCATGCAAAGCTGGGCCGATGCCGAGTGGTTTACTAGCCGCCCTGCCGTTCCAGAGAGCATGAAGCTAACCGTATTTAAAGTAACTGGCGAAACGAATACCGATGATTTATCGCCAGCACCAGATGCTTGGAGCCGTCCTGATATTCCATTGCATGCAACAGTGATGTTAAAAAACCCACGCCCTGGTATTGAGCCAGATGAAGCGGGTGTGCGCGGCCCAATGAAACAAATCGATGCATTACAAAAGAAAGGCAATCAAATTGCCTACGTTGGTGATGTGGTAGGCACTGGTTCATCACGCAAGTCGGCAACAAACTCAGTATTGTGGTGGACTGGTGAAGACATTCCTTTTGTACCTAACAAGCGCTATGGTGGTGTTTGCTTGGGCTCAAAAATTGCGCCGATCTTCTTTAACACCATGGAAGATGCAGGCGCACTCCCAATCGAGCTCGATGTTTCCCAAATGAACATGGGCGATGAAATTGAATTACGTCCATATGAAGGCAAAGCTTTTAAAAATGGCAAAGAAATTGCTACTTTCTCATTGAAATCTCCCGTCATTTTTGATGAAGTGCGTGCCGGCGGCCGTATTCCATTGATTGTTGGTCGCGGCTTAACAGCAAAAGCACGTGCAGCACTAGGCTTGCCAGCTTCTACAGAATTCCGTGTGCCAGTAAGCCCTCCTGATAACAAAAAAGGATTTAGCTTGGCGCAAAAGATGGTTGGTCGCGCCTGCGGCTTACCAGAAGGTCAAGGCGTACGTCCTGGTACCTACTGCGAGCCTCATATGACTACTGTTGGATCTCAAGATACTACCGGTCCTATGACACGCGACGAATTGAAAGACTTGGCTTGCTTGGGCTTCTCTGCTGATTTGGTCATGCAGTCTTTCTGCCATACCTCTGCATATCCAAAACCAGTGGATATTCGCACCCACCATGAGCTGCCAGCATTTATGACTAATCGTGGTGGCGTTGCATTGCGTCCAGGCGACGGCGTGATTCATAGTTGGTTAAATCGTTTATTACTACCTGACACATGCGGCACAGGTGGCGATAGCCACACCCGTTTCCCTATCGGCATCTCATTCCCAGCTGGCTCAGGACTCGTCGCTTTCGCTGCGGCTACTGGTGTTATGCCATTAGACATGCCTGAATCTGTATTGGTTCGCTTTAAAGGCAAGATGCAGCCTGGCATTACCTTGCGTGACCTGGTAAACGCCATTCCTTTGTATGCCATCAAAAAGGGTCTCTTAACTGTTGAAAAACAAGGTAAGAAGAACATTTTCTCTGGCCGTATTCTTGAAATCGAAGGTCTGCCTGATTTGAAGGTTGAGCAAGCATTTGAACTATCTGATGCTTCTGCTGAGCGCTCTGCTGGTGGTTGCGCTGTTCAGCTCAACAAAGAGCCAATTATTGAATACATGCAATCTAACATCACATTAATGAAGTGGATGATTGCAAATGGGTATGAAGACAAACGCACCTTAGGTCGTCGCATTAAAGCAATGGAAGCTTGGATTGCAAATCCTCAATTGCTCAAAGCAGATGAAAATGCTGACTATGCTGAGATCATCGAGATTGACATGAATGAGATCAAAGAGCCGATCTTGGCATGCCCTAATGATCCAGATGATGTGAAATTCCTCTCCGAAGTGGCTGGCGAAAAAATCGATGAAGTATTTATTGGTTCTTGCATGACCAATATTGGCCACTTCCGCGCAGCAGGTAAGGTGCTTGAAGGCAAGTCGGATATTCCAACCCGTTTGTGGATTGCACCTCCAACCAAGATGGACCAAATGGTTCTGACCGAAGAAGGCTACTATGGCATTTTGGGTCGTACTGGTGCTCGTATGGAAACACCTGGCTGCTCACTCTGTATGGGTAACCAAGCACAGATTCGCAAAGGATCTACCGCGGTTTCTACATCAACTCGTAACTTCCCTAACCGTTTAGGTATCGATACTCGCGTGTATTTAGCCTCTGCGGAATTGGCATCAGTTGCAGCACTCTTGGGTCGCTTACCATCACCGAAGGAGTATCTCGAGCAAGTAGAGTCGCTTAATGCGAAGTCTGCAGAGGTCTATCGTTACATGAACTTTGACAAGATCAAGTCATTTAGCGAAGTGGCTGATACTGTTACTGTGTAATCTACTGGCCCTCTAATGGGTCAATTGTAAAAAGGCGATCTTTTGATCGCCTTTTTTATTGGTGCTGCCCGCTAAGGAATCTCAGACTGGCTTAGATATTTAATAGACCCTCTTGTCTTGCATTTGCACGACGTAAACCGGCAGCCCAATTACTAGTGGGTAGACCCGTTTTAGCAGAAATGACTTTCGCACGTTTCACTACATCACTCCATTGGACTTCTAGCTTTGGTCCTTTAAATGCAATGGCAACTACATTGCAATCGTGTGATTCTGGAAAAAGCAAGACACGATTATCAAATGCTTCACAAATATTGTTGAGATTTATATCGAAACTTTTATGTCGTGAAAAGAGATTCACGGTCATTACCCCAGGCTCTTTTAAGATTTCAAAGCACCCTCTATAGAATTCCAGTGAGCTTGCCGCTGGCCCGTCACAGATTGCATCATAGAGGTCAACCTGTACAGCATCAAAATGATGTTTGTATTTTTTAGAGCTGACAAACACTTTGGCATCTTCTTGTAGCGTCTCTAACCTTCGATCATCATCTGGAGTGAGGAACATGGATCGTGCAGCAACAATCACGGCAGGGTTGAGTTCAACCACCGTAGTTTTGATGGCTGGACAATAGCGATGTTGAAATTTTGCCAAGGCGCCAGTACCTAAACCTAATTGGGCCACACGCATCCCAGGCCTAGTTTCTAAAAATAGTAACCAAGCCATCATCTGCTGGTTATATTCAAGATAGATTTCATCGGGGTCGCGAATACGCATCGCCCCTTGTATTAAATCCGTACCAAAATGGAGGTAGCGGATACCTCCCATTTCAGAGAAGGTGACTGGTTCCATCTGCATGAGCATCAAAGGAAGGACTATTTAGCCCAGCGTCTAGCATTGCGGAAAAGTCGCATCCAAGGGCTCGCACCATCAGGTGTATTCAACCACTCTGAAGGACGCCAACTCATTTGAACGGATCGGAATACACGTTCTGGATGAGGCATCATGACGGTAAAACGACCATCTGGAGTAGTTACACCTGTTAAACCTCCTGGAGAGCCATTGGGATTCATTGGGTAAACCTCTGTAGGTTTACCATAATGATCAACAAACCTAAGCGCAGCCAAGCCCTGCTTATTCAGTTGCTCTAGATTGCCTTGCTGACTAAAGTTTGCAAATCCTTCACCATGCGCAATAGCAATAGGCAGTTGACTACCCTCCATTCCCTGGGTAAAAATTGAAGGTGAAGCTAGCACTTCAGCCATCACTAGCCGAGCTTCATACTGCTCCGATTGATTGCGAGTAAATTTAGGCCAGGCCTGTGCGCCAGGAATAATGCTTGCGAGATTGCTCATCATTTGGCAACCATTGCATACACCCAAGGCAAAACTATCTTGGCGCTGGAAAAAGCTAGAAAACTGATCACGCAGTTGTTCGTTAAACAAAATCGTTTTTGCCCAACCCTCACCCGCACCAAGAACATCGCCATAACTAAATCCACCACAAGCGATCAACCCCCGGAAGTCATCGAGCTTTGATTTACCGCTTAGTAAATCAGACATATGAACGTCGTAGCTATCAAACCCAGCCCAGTTAACAGCATATGCCATCTCAACATGCGAATTTACGCCCTGCTCACGCAATATAGCAACTTTAGGACGCACACCTTTTGAGATAAATGGCGCAGCCACATCATCTCCAGCATCAAAGGTCAGTTTTGGGGAGATGCCAGGGTCTGCAATGTCATCCAATAGTGCATATTCAGAATCAGCACAGGCTGGGTTATCTCTTAAGCGTGCAATTTGATAGCTTGTATTTGTCCACATCTTCTGTAGAACTTCACGGGGCTCTGCAAAGATATTTTTAGCATCGCGCCAAATTTCTATACGGCCATTGGTGTTTGGCTTGCCGATCACATGACTATAGGCACTTAAACCCAGTTTACGTAGAACGCTAAATACCGCATCGCGATCATTTCTGCGTACCTGAATAACAGCTCCAAGTTCCTCATTAAATAGCGCACACATAGTTTGCTCATGACGGCGACCAGATACCTGTTGTGCCCAATTTTTTGCATCACCATAATCAGGTTCTTGGTCTTTATCGACGGCAATCATATCGACATTGATGGAGATGCCTGTATGGCTAGCAAATGCCATCTCCGCAACACATGCGAATAGGCCACCATCAGAACGATCGTGATAGGCAAGCAGCATCTCTTGCTTACGCAATTCAATAATGGCTGAAGCGAGCGCTTTGAGATCTTCAGGGTGGTCTAGGTCAGGTGCTGATTTGCCAGATTGATTGAGAACTTGGGCAAAAATACTGCCAGCCATACGATTCTTGCCTCGTCCTAAATCAATCAAAATTAATTCAGTTTCTAGAATAGATCCATCAGAATTTTTGAGCTGCAGTAGTGGTGTAATTGTTTTTCGTACATCCTGCACCGGAGCAAAGGCAGAAATAATGAGAGAAACAGGGGCCACCACTTTCTTTGCCTCACCACCCTCTTTCCACTCTGTGGCCATTGACAAAGAATCTTTGCCTACGGGTATTGAAATTCCCAGTGCTGGACATAGCTCCATACCAACCGCTTTTACTGAGTCATATAGCTTCGCATCTTCTCCAGGAGAACCACAAGCGGCCATCCAATTTGCAGATAACTTTACGTCTTCTAGACGAAAAATATCAGCGGCCAATAAGTTGGTGATTGCCTCACCAACTGCCATGCGAGCCGCAGCAGGCGCATCTATGACTGCTACAGGCGTGCGCTCTCCCATGGTCATTGCTTCACCGCGATAGCCCTTGTAATCCATCAAGGTAACCGCGCAGTCAGCAACAGGAACCTGCCAAGGACCAACAAATTGGTCGCGGGCATTTAAGCCACCAACAGTTCTATCACCAATAGTGATTAAAAATGATTTGCTAGCTACCGTAGGTTGTTGCAAAACCCAAGCAATCGATTGAGCTAAATCGGCATCAGTAACATTTAACTCAGTAAATTGTTGTTCAACTCGCTGCACATTGCGGTGCATGCGCGGAGGCTTACCAAGTAGGACCTCCATTGGCATATCAATAGGTAAAGCCGCATCGTTATCGTCACCTTGTTTGGAGTCAAGGAGTTGTAGCTGACGCTCGGTAGTTGCTTCACCCACAACTGCAAACGGACAGCGTTCGCGTTCGCAAAATGATTTAAATACATCAAGATCCTTGGCATCAATGGCCAAGACATATCGCTCTTGGGATTCGTTACACCAAATTTCCGCAGGGCTCATACCACTCTCTTCAAGTGGGACACTACGCAACTTGAACTTTGCGCCTAGACCAGCACCATCAGCTAATTCTGGAAAGGCGTTTGATAGGCCGCCCGCTCCAACATCATGAATTGAAACGATTGGGTTTTTATCGCCAAGCGCTCGACAGGCATTGATCACTTCCTGTGCGCGACGCTCCATTTCAGGGTTGCCACGTTGTACCGAATCAAAATCTAGATCTGCGGTATTAGTGCCTGTGGCTACTGAACTTCCAGTGGCGCCACCCATGCCAATACGCATACCAGGGCCACCAAGCTGAATCAATAAATGACCTGATTGAATAGGCTTTTTTTGTGTATGAATCGAATCAATGCTACCAATGCCACCCGCAATCATGATGGGTTTGTGATATCCACGGCGTGTGCCATCCAGGGTTTGCTCAAAAACCCTGAAATAACCACCTAAAATTGGGCGGCCAAACTCATTATTAAATGCAGCGCCACCCAATGGTCCATCAATCATGATTTGTAATGGTGTCGCGATTCTCTCGGGCTTGCCGTAATGCTCGCGCTCCCATGGAAGCTCATTACCTGGAATGTTGAGATTGGAAACTGAGAATCCAGTTAATCCCGCCTTTGGTCGCCCACCAACTCCAGTTGCACCTTCGTCACGGATTTCGCCACCCGCACCTGTTGATGCACCGGGAAATGGTGCTATTGCAGTGGGATGATTATGTGTTTCCACCTTCATTAAAGTGTGTACTAAACGGGAATCTTTTACATAGTGATGTGAGTCACCCTGTGGAGTCCATGTCTCTGCTTCGCAACCCGCCATCACTGCTGAGTTATCGGAATATGCGATGATCGTTCCAGATGGTTGCAATTGATGGGTGTTGCGGATCATGGCAAATAAAGAGCGCTCTTGATCTTCACCGTCTATCGTCCAGCTGGAATTAAATATTTTGTGACGGCAATGTTCGCTGTTCGCCTGCGCAAACATAATTAACTCAACATCACTAGGATTGCGACCTAGACGGGTAAAGTTATCGGTTAAATAGGTCACTTCATCATCCGATAACGCCAAACCAAGCTCTTGATTTGCTTTATTAAGCGCGTCTTTGCCGTGGGTTAACACGGGAATTCTGGTGAGCGGGCGATCATCTAATGTTTGATAAAGGGCGTTAGCTAATTCAATAGATTCAATAACACCTTCTGTCATGCGATCATGAATCGCAGCCAAGACTAATTGCAATTGATCTGCATTAAGTGGTTTTTTGCTTTTCCAAGCATATTGAACACCTCGCTCTATTCTGAGAATATTCAAACCACATTGTTTGGCAATCTCTGTAGCTTTGCTGGCCCATGGAGAAACAGTACCCAGTCTCGGAATGACAATAGCGCCCGCTACGTCCCCAGTACCTTTGCCAAACCAAGTCTTGCTCTGACCAAATTGAGAATGAAAAGGTTGGCCATAGGTCAATAAACTGGACAAAATCCGTTCATCGTCTGTACTCATTTTTGAATCAGACCATACGAAGTGCAAATATTGCGCTTCGATCGATTCCAGCGGCACCCCTTCACTTGCTAATGAGGCTAAAAGTCGTTGTTGACGAAATGGTGAGAGCGCATCAGCGCCAGGCAAATATTGATAAAAAGGCATCCCTAGATTATAAGGTTTTGCCTACGCCAGCCGTCCGCCCTGTAGGTGGAGCTGGCGCTGACACCGGCCTGCCAAGGCGGCATCATGGGTGACCAGTATTAAGGTCGATCCGACTGCCCTATTGAGCTCAAAAAGCAGCTCAATAACACGCTCGCCACTGCCCTCATCAAGACTACCTGTGGGCTCGTCTGCAAACAAAATATCCGGTTTAGTAATAAAGGCCCGAGCAAGGGCCACTCGCTGCTGCTCACCGCCAGATAGCGTTTTTGGGAAGTGATTTAGGCGCTCTTTTAGTCCGACACGCTCTAACCACTTCTCTGCCTCAATTTCGGCATTTTTGTGCCCTATCATTTGTGCAGGCAAGAGAACATTTTCTAGGGCTGTTAGATGCGTAAGGAGCTGGAAAGACTGAAATACAAAACTGACGTGTTTAGCCCGCAGCATTGCCCGACCATCCTCATTAAGGGAATGCAAATTCTGACCCATCAGGACGACATCCCCTGAGGAAGGTAAATCTAATCCTGCTAGTAGTCCAAGCAATGTGCTTTTACCAGAACCCGATGCTCCAGTAATTGCTACAGTTTCACCGCGACTGATATCAAAGCAAATGTCGTGCAAAATAGTCAAGGACCCATCACTAGAAATCACCCGCTT
Organism: Polynucleobacter sp.; assembly: GCF_018500155.2. Classification (GTDB taxonomy): domain Bacteria; phylum Pseudomonadota; class Gammaproteobacteria; order Burkholderiales; family Burkholderiaceae; genus Polynucleobacter. Next base: position 37,383 of record NZ_JAHBAK020000049.1, on the reverse strand, counting down.
TTCTATATGATTAGCACTTAAAACTTTTGTGGAATCGCTCATAAATGAATCAAGGTTTTTGTTATTGCTGGTATAAAAAATTGATACGTAATAGCTTATTTTGCCTGTTAATTTCATTTGCCACAGCTTCAATAGCAAACCCCACCATTCTTGTTATGGGGGATAGTCTCTCGGCGGAGTATGGCCTTCCCAGGGGTTCTGGGTGGGTCAAGTTATTCGAGGCCCAATTGCATAAAGAATCTGCTGGCTGGACCGTTTTTAATGCCAGCATCAGCGGAGAAACCACCTCAGGTGGACTGACTCGCCTACCCTCTCTTTTGGATGCAAAACAACCTAAAATAGTATTTCTCGAATTGGGTGCAAATGATGCCCTAAGAGGGCTCACAATTGAACAAACTGAATCAAATTTAAAAAAGATGATTCGTTTAAGTAAGCAATCAGGGGCTAAGGTGATGCTTTTTGGAATGCAGATTCCACCCAATTATGGCTTGCAATACACCAAACAATTTAAAGATCTGTATAGAAAACTTGCTACTCAAGAGCAAGTTGAATTATTACCTTTTTTCTTAGCGGGCGTTGCCAACAATCCCCAATTATTTCAGGCGGACAATATTCATCCCAACGAAGCAGCGCAAATGATTTTGTTCAAAAACGTATGGGGCTCAATGGCCCCATATCAGAAGTTACTAAAACCAACCCCGTAGAATTTTTAGCTACCTGCTCCACTCGAAATGGGCTTTAAGGGGTTAATCACCTTCACGTTTGCCGCATCCCGCCAATAAGACATAAAACCAGCAAATTCAGATTGAGCAGCCAAGGCTTGAATCTGCTGTGCTTGAGCTTTATGCACCTTCGCATCCGTACCAGAGGGCTGACGCACTTGATCTACACGATAAATTGTTACTCCAACCCCAGGATTATTTACTGAAATAACTGCAGGGAATTTAGAGGGGTTGATAGACATCACATCATCTAACGCGGGACCGACAAGATTTGCTGGTTTATTGCGTGAGACCCAAAACGGGCCTCCAAAACCGCTATTGTTTTTTGGATCCTTCTCTAGCGAGGCGAATCTTTCAGCAGCGGCCGCCACGGCTAATTTTTCTGCAGCGCGTTGACTGACTTGTCGCTTGACCTCGGCAGATACCTCCTTATAAGGAAGGACTTGGGCAGGATGAAATGTAATAACACGTGCGGACACAAATACGCCTGGCGAAGTCTGCACCGCCTCAATATTGCGTCGATTTTTCACTGCGTCATCTCCAAACAGAGACTGGATAACTTTAGGATTAGCCAAGGGGTGATCACGTGAAACTCCAGGGGGCCCCGAACGGGTCATTCCTTTTTGCGTTTGCACCGACAGTCTTAGTTTGTCAGCTGCCGGCTTGAGGCTGTCAGACTGATCATAGGTTAGGTTAGCAAATTGATCTGCTTTTTCACTAAAAACTTTTGCATCTTCTTTGGGATCAGCTTTGAGGACGATGTATTCAACATCCACATAGTCTGGGCTTTCAAATAATTTTGCATTGGCCTTATAAAATGTCTCAAGCTCATCCTGGCTTGGGTTAACTTTTCCTAAGTAATCTTTTGCGCTAAATGACAACGCCTGAATCTGCCTCTCTGTTTCATAAAGAGTTGACACAATTTCTGAAATCTTCGGGGAGCCAATTTCAGTTCTCGCTACTGAATTAATTAATTGAGTAATTTTCAGGTCAAATGCTTGGCTTGCATAAAACTGCTCTTCGTTTAAGCCATTATTAGCCAGCAATTGCTTGAAGCGTGCATCATCAAAACTGCCATCTTGGCGATATAAAGCACGAATTTGTGGGATATTTTGCAGGCTCTTAATCAATGCCTCCTTGCCGACCTGCAAACGAAGATCAACTACAGCAAATCCCAGAATTCGCTGCTGGAGTAATTCATTCAGAATGGCTTGTCTAAATTGGAGGGTTTGAGCAATTTGGGAATTACCACCAACACGCTCAGCTTGGCGTTTTGCCGTGTTATCTACTTCCTGCGCAGTAATGGGCTTGCCATTCACTTTTACCAGATCAGTTTCTTTATCTAAAAATCCCGAGTAACTAGAGATCCCAAAAAGTACAAAAGAAGGAACGATAAACAACATCAACACTAGTTGGAGTATTTTTTGATGCTTACGAATCGTGTCAAACATAACTGGTTTTGCAGCCTATGAAAGTATTAACGCTTAATAGTGAATGGGCACAAAGAGTTTACAGCGTTTGGATCAATGTCAGACAGACCTGATGGAATGAGGATGTAAATATTTGGTGGGCGCTGAGAGGCTCGAACTCCCGACATTCTGCGTGTAAGGCAGACGCTCTACCAACTGAGCTAAGCGCCCCAAAATATTACAGACTGGAATTGTAACCCAAATGGAGTATTTGGTTAAAAAACACCAAAACCACCCCAATAATTCAAGTAGTTTTAGTGAGTTTTAGCGATACCAAGGCGCTCTAAATTAGTGCTTTAGAACATCTCCAGACGAGACGCTTTCCTTCGCCTTGCTGGCTTCAGCCGCCTTTTTAGCTAACTCCTCAGGGGTTGGCTCAGGCAGTGTAGTTGGTAAACGCTCAAGAGCAAGCTCAAGTACTTTATCAATCCAGCGCACAGGAATGATCTCGATTGCATTTTTCACGTTGTCAGGGATATCAATCAAATCCTTAACATTCTCCTCCGGAATTAATGCCAACTTAATTCCGCCACGATGAGCAGCTAACAACTTCTCTTTCAGTCCGCCGATAGGAAGCACTTCACCGCGCAAGGTAATTTCACCGGTCATTGCCACATCAGATCGAATCGGAATACCGGTAAATACTGATACCAAAGCGGTAGTAATCGCTATGCCAGCAGATGGTCCATCCTTAGGCGTTGCTCCATCTGGAAAGTGAATGTGAATGTCCTTCTTCTCAAATGCCTCATCTGGAATACCAAGACGCGTTGCTCTAGAGCGCACAACTGTGCGCGCCGCTTCAACAGATTCTTTCATGACATCGCCGATAGAACCAGTACGAGTGATCACCCCCTTGCCTGGCATCGTTGCTGCCTCAATCGTCAAAAGATCACCGCCAACTTCAGTCCAAGCTAAACCAGTGACTTGACCGACCTGATTTTCTTTTCCGGCAAGACCAAAATCAAACATTCTCACCGAGAGGAATTTCTCCAAATTATCAGCATTCACAACAACTGGGGCTGCCTCTTTCTTCAATAGTAAGAGCTTCACAACCTTACGGCAGATCTTGCTAATTTCTCTCTCTAAAGAACGAACACCTGCTTCACGAGTGTAATAACGAATGATGTTACGTACGGCACTTTCTTCAATCTTCAGCTCATCCTTCTTCAGGCCATTATTTTTGATTTGTTTAGGAATCAAATAATTGACAGCAATACTCGTTTTCTCATCTTCCGTATAGCCTGCTAGACGGATGATTTCGAGACGATCCAGTAATGGTCCGGGGATATTCAATGAATTTGATGTTGCAACGAACATCACATCCGATAAATCGAAGTCCACCTCTACATAGTGATCTTGGAATGTATGATTTTGCTCAGGGTCCAAAACCTCCAGCAGTGCGCTTGCTGGATCACCACGAAAATCCATCCCCATCTTATCCACTTCGTCGAGCAAAAATAAAGGATTGCGCACGCCAACCTTTGTAAGACTTGTCAAAATCTTGCCCGGCATGGAGCCAATATAGGTGCGGCGATGACCCCGAATTTCAGATTCATCACGCACGCCACCCAATGCCATGCGCACAAATTTACGGTTCGTTGCACGGGCGATCGATTGACCTAACGAGGTTTTACCCACTCCAGGAGGCCCTACAAGGCACAAAATGGGAGCCTTTACTCGATCTACTCGCTGTTGAACTGCGAGATATTCCAAGATACGCTCTTTAACCTTATCCAAGCCATAGTGGTCTTCATCCAATACCTTCTCGGCATTGGAGAGATCATTATTAATTTTGGTTTTTTTCTTCCAAGGAAGATTCACTAAGGTGTCTATGAAATTACGAATGACAGTGGCTTCAGCTGACATTGGCGACATCAGCTTGAGCTTCTTCAATTCAGACTCGGCTTTCTTTAGAACCTCTTTGGGCATGCGAGCGGCTTTTATACGCTTCTCAAGCTCTTCGAGGTCTGCGCCCTCCTCGCCTTCACCCAATTCCTTTTGAATAGCTTTTACCTGCTCATTCAAGTAGTACTCACGTTGACTCTTCTCCATCTGGCGCTTCACACGACCACGGATACGCTTCTCTACCTGAAGAATGTCAATTTCACTCTCGAGATCTGCCAAAAGGCTTTCTAACCGTTGGACAACATCAGTCATCTCTAACAAACGTTGCTTTTGTTCAAGCTTTACAGGTAGATGGGCGCAAATGGTATCCGCCAATCGGCTTGGGTCATCAATACCGCCTAGAGAAGACAGAATTTCTTGAGGGACTTTTTTATTGAGTTTTACATATTGATCAAATTGAGCCATGATGGCACGACGTAATGCTTCCGTTTCGTGTGCATCAATCGCATCTAAAGCCGTGGGCGTAGCTTCACAATTGAAGTACCCTAAACTATCTTCAATTTGACTTACTTCAGCACGTTGCACACCTTCCACTAATACTTTGACGGTGCCATCTGGCAGCTTAAGCATTTGCAGAATATTGGCAATGCACCCTACTTCATAAAGATCTTCGATACCTGGCTCATCCTTAGCAGCGGTCTTTTGGGCAACCAACAATACATTTTTGCCAGTCTCCATTGCTGCTTCGAGAGCTTTAATCGATTTAGGGCGACCCACAAACAAAGGGATCACCATATGAGGAAAAACAACCACATCCCTTAATGGCAATAAGGGCAGTTGAATCGGCTCAGAGGGTAGTAATAAGTGGCCAGGCATTAGGCAATTCCTCCAAAATAATCAATCCTCAAATAACAAGTACTAGTAATCCAATAACGTATAACCACTAAATACAGACATTATTGGTAAATAGCATACTACCTATATGGGTAGCAGTTTGAGAAATTCAAGAGAAAAAATGACAAAAAAGGGGTAAAAATGCCCCAAAAATAGCGAAAACCCTAGGAATTTAAGCTTTTTTGCTCAAATCCGACTGTTCAAGTTCTTGCTTGTATACCAGCAAAGGTTTTCCGCCATCGGCAATAGTGGACTCATCTATCACAACCTTTTGCACATTTTTCAGCGATGGAAGGTCATACATGACATCCATGAGAGAGCCCTCAAGAATTGAGCGAAGTCCCCTAGCACCAGTTTTGCGTGCAATCGCTTTTTTGGCGATAGCTGAAAGTGCTTCACGACGTACTTCTAGCTCCGATCCCTCCATGGCCAGGAGAGCCTGGTACTGCTTAACAAGCGCATTCTTTGGCTCGGTCAAAATCTGAATGAGGGCTTCCTCGTCGAGCTGAGCCAAAGTTGCCACCACAGGTAAGCGGCCAATTAACTCAGGAATGAGGCCAAACTTAATGAGATCTTCAGGCTCGACTTCAATCAATAAATCACTCACGCCACGATCATCTTTTCCTGGTACGGATGCATTAAATCCAATACCGGTCTTTGCGGTACGTTGCTGAATTACTTTTTCAAGACCATCAAAAGCACCGCCGCAAATAAATAAAATATTAGTGGTGTCTACTTGTAAGAAATCTTGATTGGGATGCTTGCGCCCGCCCTGTGGGGGCACAGATGCCATCGTGCCTTCAACCAACTTCAATAAAGCCTGCTGAACGCCCTCACCAGAGACATCACGTGTGATTGATGGATTGTCAGACTTACGCGAAATTTTGTCTATCTCATCTATATACACAATGCCACGTTGCGCTTTTTCTACGTTGTAGTCGCAGGCTTGTAAAAGCTTTTGAATAATATTCTCAACATCCTCACCAACATAACCAGCTTCAGTCAAGGTGGTTGCATCAGCCATTACAAATGGCACATCCAACATACGAGCCAGTGTTTGTGCAAGTAAAGTTTTTCCAGACCCTGTTGGGCCGATGAGCAAAATATTGCTCTTAGCAAGCTCAACTCCATCAACGATGGCTTTGGCTGGTGCCTTTGAATCCTTTTTATCTTGAGATTCAATAGCCTTACCATCCTTATCTAACTTCTCTTTTTTAGGCTTAGGTAGGTACTGCAAGCGCTTGTAATGGTTGTAGACGGCAACTGCCAAGGTCTTTTTGGCTTGATCTTGTCCGATAACATACTGATCTAAATTCTCACGAATTTGATGTGGGGTGGGAAGCGCATCATCACCCTCAACCTTGGGTAACTTGGCAATTTCTTCTTGAATGATATCGGTACATAGATCGATACATTCATCACAAATGAAAACTGAAGGGCCGGCAATAAGCTTCTTCACTTCATGCTGGCTCTTACCGCAAAACGAGCAATACAAAACTTTATCGCTAGATGTATTGGAGTTATCGCTCAATCTTTTTGCCTAATTAAATGGTGTGCTGGTTTATGGACGCTTTTCGATGACTTTATCAATCAATCCGTATTCGCGCGCCTGTTCGGCCGACATGAAGTTATCACGATCAGTATCTTTGGCTATCGTTTCAATTGATTGACCAGAGCGGTCAGATAGGATCTTATTCAAACGTTCACGCAAATACAAAATCTCACGGGCCTGAATTTCAATATCTGATGCCTGGCCACGAGCGCCACCCAGCGGTTGATGGATCATGACGCGAGAGTTTGGCAATGCATATCTCTTTCCTTTTTCGCCAGCACATAACAAGAAGGCGCCCATCGAGGCTGCCATTCCCATGCACAAGGTGCTGACATGGGGCTTAATGAACTGCATAGTGTCGTAAATAGCTAAACCCGCAGATACAGAGCCACCTGGAGAATTGATATACAAAGAAATATCTTTGTCTGGATTTTCACTCTCGAGAAAAAGAAGTTGCGCAATGACTAAGTTAGCAGTTTGATCGTTTACTTCGCCAACCAAAAAAACGACGCGCTCTCGCAGGAGACGCGAGTAAATATCATATGCCCGCTCACCCCGTCCAGAGGTCTCGATGACCATCGGAACCAAGCCCAACCCCTTCGGCTCTAAATCGTTAGATAGAAATTGGTTTTGGTTCATAGTGGCATTCCCTTATTCAATGAATGGACTTAGTTTAGCTTGCTTAACTCTTCAAAGGAAATAGACTTGTCATTTACCTTCGCCAAAGAGGTGAAATGCTTAATAACATTATCTTCAAGCACCAAGTTTTCAATATCCTTTAGACGGCTTGGGTTGCTGTAAAACCAACGAACAACCTCTTTAGGATCTTCGTAGGTTGCAGCCTGCTCATCGATTTCAGCTTTGATTTGGTCTGCTGTAGCCGCTAAATTATTGAGCTTAACCAAATCACCCAAAATCAAACCGAGACGAACACGCTTTAGCGCTTGCTCAGCAAAAATTTCAGCTGGAATTGGCGCATCTTTAGCATTGGGCACACCGCGTTGCATCAAGTCTTGGCGAGCGCCTTCAACTAATCGCTCTTGCTCTGCCGCTACCAATGATTTAGGCACGTCGAGCTCACAAAGATCATTGAGTTTATCCATTACCTCGCCCTTAAGCAAAGAGGTAATACGACGTTTTACTTCACGCTCTAGATTTTGCTTTACTTCCTCGCGCATTTTTGCAACGCCACCTTCAGTGACGCCCAATGAAAGTGCGAACGCATCATCTACAGCTGGCATATGTGGCCAGTTAACCGCTTTTACAGTAATTGTGAACTCTGCAGTCTTACCTGCGACGTCCTTACCGTGATAATCCGCTGGGAAGCTTAAGGGGAATGACTTGCTTTCGCCCGCCTTCAACCCCAAAGTAGCAGCCTCAAATTCTGGCAGCATACGACCTTCGCCAAGAACGTATTCAAAGTTCTCCGCTTTACCACCGGCAAATTCAACGCCATCAATCTTGCCAACAAAATCAATCACCACTTGATCGCCATTTTGGGCCGCAGTGTTAGATCCGCCATCTCCATGAGGACCCGCCTCGCCGCGAGGATGGTAATGAACTTGCTGTTTGCGTAATACATCTAGTGCGCGATCAATTTCAGCATCACCAATTTCTGTGACATATTTAGTCACTTCAGCTTTACTAAAGTCACCAATCTTTACATCCGGCAGAACTTCAAAGAATGCATCAAAAACCACTTTGTCAGCATTCAATTCGCTCTTGGGTTCAAGGCGTGGTTGACCTGCTAATTTGATGCCTTCTTTTTGACTAGCTTCAAAAAAGAGTTCAGAAGCTTTATCAAATTGCAATTCAAAATCAACTTGCATGCCATATTGTTTTTCAACAATATTTTTAGGCACTTTACCTGGACGAAAGCCGGCCATTTTCATGGTCTTGCCAACTTTAGCTAAACGAGCTTCACGCGCTTTTGCCAAATCGGCACGAGCGAATTCCAAAGTCATTTTGCGATCTAACGAACCTAAATTTTCTATCTGCACAGCCATTCTCGTCTCTTAATTGAAGATCTGGAAATGTGAAGTCCAAGCCAAGTAGCAATCTTGTGGTGCGAGGAGGGGGACTCGAACCCCCACACCATTTCTGGCGTCAGGACCTAAACCTGGTGCGTCTACCAATTTCGCCATCCTCGCGATATCCGCAAACACTGCCAAGCTTAAACTTCACTCTAAAGACCAACATTCTACAATGCCTGGGCTGTTGAAGGACCAATCAAGCCTTATAAAGCAGAGCAACCGCGTGCACGGCGATGCCCTCTCCCCGGCCAAGATGGCCCAATGATTCATTGGTTTTAGCCTTCAGATTCACATGGCTAGGGGTGACAGCCAAATCTGCAGCAATATTTCGGACCATTTCAGGCAAAAAATCCGCTAATTTAGGCTTCTGACAGATGATGGTCGCATCGACGTTGCCCACATGGTATCCGGCAGCCTGAACCTTTTGCAATGCACTTCTTAGCAATATTCGGCTATCCATGTCCTTAAATTGAGCATCCGTATCAGGAAATAGTTGACCGATATCGTTCAGTCCGGCAGCCCCTAACAACGCATCAGTTAAGGCATGCAGCAATGCATCTGCATCAGAGTGTCCCAGTAGGCCCTTCTCATAAGGTACAAGCACGCCACCTAAAATTAATTTTCGATTGGCAACTAAAGCATGTACGTCATAACCTTGGCCAATTCGAAACTGCGGAATATGGAGATTGGATTGCGTCATAGTATCTTTGTTTGTACCTTACTTTGAGATGTTTGCGCTAAGAAGAAGTTGCATTAGCTCCCAATCAGCCGGATGAGTAACTTTAAAGTTACGAGTAGCCCCCTCAATTAATAAAGGTTTGATACCCATCAATTCCATTGCGCTTGCCTCATCAGTGACATCGGATTCAAGACGGATGGCATTTTCCAAAGCATCATATAAATTCTTGAGAGAAAACATTTGAGGGGTTTGAGCCTGCCAGAGATGATCGCGGGGAATAGTCTTTTCAATATGAGGCAAGTTGCCAGCAACTACTGCATCCAAGTCGGCTTGCTTCAAAGTATCTGCTAGAGGAATTGCAAGTAGTCCGCCAGATGTACCAGTTCGAACTGCGGCTATTAACTTTTCGATTAATGCAACAGTAATACCCGGCCTTGCGGCATCATGCACTAGCACCCAATCATTCTCAGCAATACCAGACCGTAATAAAGCACCAAGGGTATTGCGCACCGTCTCTTGCCTAGTTGATCCACCTGTTGGCAAAAAATGGATGGGCTTATTACCTCTAACCAAAGATTTCAAAATGGGGTGATCAATAAATCCTGGTGCTACACCAACCCAAATGGATTCGATATGAGAACAATCTAAAAACGCTTCGAGCGCATAAGACAACATCGGCTTACCAGCCATTGCTTGAAATTGCTTAGGCAATTCACCACCAAGGCGCGAGCCCGTGCCCGCCGTGGGCAGAACCACATGACATTGCGCGTTAGATAGTTTTTCAGAGGCCATGCCTGATTCTATAATGAGCCTAGATGTCTGATGCATTAAATCTAGCACCCCCTATGCCTGCACCGCGGGATGGGCAGCGCTTTACCTTTTCAGGGCTAGTGGGATCAGCCGATGCTGCCATATTGGCTCAATCAGCTTTACGCTATCGCCAAGATTTTTCAGTAATGGTGGTGTTTTGTGCTCAAGCACAAGAGGCGCAGCGACTTGCAGAAGAGATACCTGCATTTGCCCCAAAACTTCAGGTTCGTTTACTTCCAGACTGGGAAATTCTCCCTTACGATCATTTTTCACCGCATCAAGACTTGGTTTCTGAGCGACTAGCTACTTTGTATGAATTACTCAATGGCAGCTGTGACATTGTTTTAGTTCCAGTGACAACCGCTCTGCAACGATTGGGTCCGCCTCAATTTTTATCTGGTCATACGTTTTTCTTTCGTCAAGGTGACAAGCTAAATGAGGCTGCATTAAAGCTTCAGTTACAACAAGCTGGCTACGATCCGGTAAGTGCTGTGATGCGTCCAGGTGAATACAGTATTCGCGGGGGCTTGATCGATCTATTTCCCATGGGATCAGGATTACCCTATCGTCTCGATTTATTTGGTGATGAGATTGAACAAATAAGGTCATTTGATCCAGATACACAGCGAAGCCTATATCCAGTCAAGGAAGTGCGCATATTACCTGGCCACGAGTTTCCTTTTGACGATGAGGCACGCACCGCATTTCGAGGCCGTTGGCGAGAGGTTTTTGAGGGAGACCCTACTCGATGCTCCATCTACAAAGATGCAAATCTCGGCATTCCGAGTGCAGGCATTGAATCCTATCTACCCCTATTTTTTGAGGAAAAATCTCATCTCTTCGACTATTTTCCAAGATCTGGTGAACCCGTATGGATAGTCAGTGTTGGCAATACTGAAGAGGCTATTAGAGGATTTTGGAAAGATACTCTTTCACGTTATGAATTTCTCAAGCACGATATTGATCGCCCCATCTTGGCACCTAAAGAGTTATTTCTAGATGTCGATGAATATTTCAGTTATTGCAAACCTCATGCTCGATTGGTGCTGGAATCTAAGGCAAACGATGCAATTGAGAAAAATTCTTTTCTGCCGGTTCCTGATGTAGCCATTCATCGTCGCGAAGCAGACCCCATTGCAAGACTTCGTAAAATCGTTGCGCAACAGAAGCTCAGGGTCCTGATATGCAGCGATAGTGCTGGCCGTAAAGAATCCATCCGTCAATTGCTTGATGAAAGCAATTTCGTTGCGGGAGAAGATGGCAAGAGTACCTTTCCACTCAAACCTGAAAGTTTTGATGGCATTGCTGACTTCGTTAAGAGCAATTCTTTATTTGGACTGGTTACCGCCCCACTACTCAACGGCTTTTTGTGGGAATCCGAAAATCTTCTAGTCCTTACAGAGGCAGAATTATTTACCTCAACGGCACGTCAGAGGCGTAAAGGCAAATCTTCTGAAAATACTGATCCCGACCTGCTTTTTAAAGATTTATCTGAACTCAAAATTGGTGATCCCGTTGTTCATGCGGAGCACGGCATAGGTCGCTATCAAGGGCTGGTGCTATTAAATCTAGCGCCCTCTAAAGAGGCCCCCATTTTTGAAGAATTTTTACACCTTCAATATGCAGGTCAGGCGACTTTATATGTACCCGTTCAACAACTGCAAATGGTTACTCGCTATGCAGGCTCGGACCCTGAATCAGCACCATTACATCAATTAGGCTCCGGACAATGGGATAAGGCAAAACGTAAAGCTGCCCAACAAATTCGGGATACGGCTGCTGAGTTATTGGGTCTTTATGCTGCTAGAGCCATTCGCAAAGGTCATGCATTTGAATTTTCAGCACATGACTATGCCGCATTTGCAGAAAGCTTTGGATTCGAGGAAACACCCGATCAAGCCAATGCTATTGCAGCTGTCATTGCTGATATGACAAGTGGAACACCTATGGATCGCTTGGTTTGCGGAGATGTTGGCTTTGGCAAGACAGAAGTTGCTTTGCGCGCAAGTTTTGTAGCCGTAATGGGTGGCAAACAAGTGGCTATTCTTGCGCCTACTACATTACTTGCTGAACAGCATGTTGCGACGTGGAAGGACCGTTTTGCAGATTGGCCAGTACGAATTGTTGAACTTTCACGCTTTAAGACCAGCAAGGAAATTAATGCTGCATTAGAAGCTATTGCCAAAGGCGAGGCAGACATCATCATTGGCACCCATAAGTTGCTATCTAAGGAGACTCAGTTTGCCAATCTTGGATTGGTGATTGTTGATGAAGAGCACCGTTTTGGAGTGCGACAAAAAGATGCGCTAAAAGCCCTGCGCGCTGAAGTGGACATCTTAACTTTGACAGCTACGCCTATCCCGAGAACACTTGGAATGGCTATGGAAGGATTGCGAGAGTTCTCGATTATCGCAACAGCACCACAAAAACGCCTTGCCATCAAAACCTTTGTTAGACGTGAGGGAGATAGCGTAATCAGAGAGGCCGTCCTGCGAGAAATCAAACGTGGTGGTCAGGTTTATTTTCTGCATAACGAAGTAGAGACTATTGAAAATCGCAAACGTGCGTTGCAGGAATTAATACCAGAGGCACGTATCAGCGTTGCACATGGTCAAATGCACGAACGTGAACTGGAATCGGTTATGCGCGAATTCGTGACTCAACGGACCAATATATTATTGTGCACAACAATTATTGAGACTGGTATTGACGTTCCAACCGCTAATACTATCATCATGCACCGAGCAGATAAATTTGGTTTAGCCCAATTACACCAGTTACGTGGCCGCGTAGGACGCTCTCATCATCAAGCCTATGCCTATCTCTTGGTGCCCGATCCTGAAACGCTCAGCAAGCAAGCGCAGTTACGCTTAAACGCAATTCAGGCCATGGAAGAACTTGGGTCTGGATTTTATCTTGCCATGCATGATTTAGAGATTCGTGGCGCAGGTGAAGTGCTAGGTGACAAGCAATCTGGTGAAATTCATGAAATCGGTTTTCAGCTATACACAGAAATGCTTAATCGCGCTGTAAAAGCACTTCGCAGTGGCAAGGAACCAGATCTTCTGACACCGTTACAAGCGACTACTGATGTCAATCTCGGTATTCCTGCACTTCTACCCAATGATTATTGCCCTGATGTACATGAACGCTTATCTCTCTACAAACGCTTTGCTGGTTGCAATGATTTTTCTGAGTTAATGGGATTGCGCGAAGAGCTAGTTGATCGCTTTGGAGATCTACCTGATCAAGCGAAATCTTTTTATGAAACACATCGCCTACGTCTAGAAATGACAGGCTTTGGTATTAAAAAGATTGATGCCAGCCCCGCGTCCATTCAAATTCAATTTATCCCGAACCCACCGATTGATCCATTGCGCATTATTCAACTCATCCAGTCGAGTAAACATATCCAACTCAATGGTCAAGATAAGTTAAAGGTCCTACCCCAAAAAGATCGTGAATTTGATAGGCTTGAACAGCGTTTAGAGGCCATTCGCCAAGTTCTGCGGCGACTTAATGAATCCGCAGTTCTGAGTACAACCAAGGCCAGCTAATGAATGCTTTATTTGTTTACACATACACTATTATTTAGACATGTCTACGCAATACCCATCAACGTTACCCGCAACTCTAGTCGCCCTATCACGCCAACCTATCTCAACTAAGTTGGTTTTTGATTTAAAGGATTGCGCCTCTCAATTCGGTGTGACATTACACAGCACTAGCGGACAAATTTCCAATGGCGCCTATCATCAAGAGCGCTGGCTAATTCCTCAGCCTCTTGATACTGAGCAACGCGAGTTATTGCGCTCAATAGCTAGCAACCATCAAACTGATCTCTGCTTTTTACGATCTGAAGTCATTCCAAGTGAGATACGTGTTTTAGCGATGGATATGGACTCTACCCTCATCAATATAGAGTGCATTGATGAGATTGCAGACTTTACCGGCAAAAAATCGGCCGTTGCAGAAATTACAGAAGCGACCATGCGTGGTGAGATAAAAGACTTTAAAGAAAGCTTGCGTAGACGAGTTGCCCTACTGGAGGGCATTCACGCAGACGCTCTTGAAGCTGTCTATCGCGAGAGACTACGCCCCAATCCTGGTGCAGTAGAACTTTTAGCGGGCGCTCATCAGCGGGGCCTTTATACCCTACTCGTTTCTGGCGGCTTTACTTTCTTTACAGAAAAATTACGTCAACAGCTAGGTTTCAAACAAACACAAGCTAACACTCTTGAGATTATTGACGGCAAGCTGACAGGTAAAGTGTTGGGCGATATTGTTGATGGCATTGCAAAAGCAGCCCATCTAGATCAAGCCTGCCTCGCTTTGGGTTGCTCTAAATCTCATTCAATGACTATGGGTGATGGCGCAAATGACCTGATCATGATGAATGGCTCTGGTATTAGCGTTGCTTACAAGGCCAAGCCTGTTGTCAAAGAAAAAGCCGACGCGGCTTTTGACCATGTCGGCTTAGATGCAGCTTTATTGCTCATCTCCTAAGCTTTTTACCTAAGAGGCGAGCACCACTTCAAAATGTTTTGCTTATAAGCGCTCGAAAATAGTAGCAATACCCTGGCCACCACCAATACACATTGTTACTAAAGCGTATTTACCTTGAACGCGTTGTAGCTCATGAATTGCTTTAGTCGCAATTGCAGCACCAGAGCAACCAATTGGGTGACCCAAAGCAATTGCACCACCATTCACGTTCGTTTTCGCAGGATCCAATCCAAGACCCTTCGTAACAGCTAGCGCTTGAGCTGCGAACGCCTCATTAGACTCAATCACATCGATCTGATCCAATTTAAGACCGGCGCGCTCGAGTGCAAGCTTAGTTGCAGGAATCGGACCTTCACCCATAATGTGGTTTGGAACACCGGCAACCGCATAGGACACCAATCGTGCAATAGGTTTATGGCCTGCTTTTTTAGCAGTTTCAGCATCAGCGAGAACAAAGAATGCGGCGCCATCATTAATGCCGGATGCATTACCTGCTGTTACAGACCCGCCTTCTTTCTTAAATACTGCCTTCATCTTGCCGAGCGTTTCCATCGTTGTATCTGGCTTGCAATGTTCATCGGTATCAAACACCACATCGCCTTTACGTGTCTTAATAGTGATAGGAACGATCTGAGATTTGAAGCGACCCTCTTTGATAGCATGCGCTGCACGACGGTGAGATTCCACCGCCAAAGCATCTTGTTCTTCGCGAGTTAATTTCCACTTCTCAACAAGATTTTCTGCAGTAACACCCATATGGCCGACGCCAAATGGGTCAGTCAATACAGCTACCATTAAATCAAGCATTTTGGTATCGCCCATACGAGCACCACTGCGCATTGCAGGTGAGCCATACATTCCACGAGACATTACTTCAACACCACCACCAATACCGTAGTCACAATCACCCAACATGATTTGTTGAGCGGTAGTCACAATCGCCTGCAAACCTGAGCTGCACAAACGATTGAGGGCCATAGCTACAGACTCCATAGGTAAACCAGCCTGGATAGCAGCAACACGAGCGACATACGCATAACGACTATCTGTTGGAATCGTGTTACCAACAGTCACGTAATTAATCAATGCAGGATCTACACCAGAGCGCGCAACCGCTTCTTTCATTACGATTCCGCCAAGCTCTGAAGGCTCAAAACTCGAAAGCGAACCATTAAAGCTGCCAATTGCGGAACGTACAGCACTTAAGACAACGACATCACGACTCATATCAATCCCCTTAGCTATGCCTAAAAATTAGGCTAAATTGGTACATACTTAAAGACACAAACATCAGTTTTATAACAATCGTCAAGTCTGCGCTATTAGGTCATGCCCTTGGGCATCGATCACCGTGACCCGGATGATTTCGCCCAAACGATAGCGCTTAGATGGCTTATTGGGGGGCAAAACCCGTACCAAACCATCAATTTCTGGGGCGTCACCGATAGAGCGCCCAATGCCGCCTGTTTCATCCACGCGGTCAATGATGACCTGAATGCGCTTACCCACCTTTTTGGCTAAGCGTTTTATAGAGATATCTTCGGCTTTGGCCATAAATTTGGCACGACGGGCCTCTCGAATCGCGTCTGGTATGGGACTATCTAATTGGTTTGCAATAGCCCCCTCAACCGGCGAGTAAGCAAAGCAACCAGCACGATCAATTTGGGCCTCATTCAGGAAATTGAGTAAATACTCAAACTCACCCTCTGTCTCACCCGGAAATCCTGCAATAAACGTACTGCGTATCACCAGGTCTGGGCATATATTTCGCCAAGCCAAAATGCGCTCTATATTTTTTTCGCCACTGGCTGGACGCTTCATTCGCTTAAGAACATCGGGATGCGCATGTTGCAAAGGGATATCCAAATAAGGTAATACACCATACCCATATTCAGAAAACTCTGCCATCAGAGGGAGAATGTCATCCACATGGGGGTATGGGTAAACATAATGCAAACGCACCCAGGCTTGGTGTTCACGAGCAATCTGATTTAAGGCGTTGACCAAATCAAACATTCTAGTTTTAATTGGCTTGCCATCCCAAAATCCAGTTCGATATTGAATATCGACACCATAAGCACTTGTATCCTGGGATACCACAAGCAACTCTTTAACACCAGATTCAAATAGACGTTTTGCCTCTTGCAATACTTCACCAATAGGTCGAGAGACCAAATCACCACGCAGATTAGGAATAATGCAAAAAGTACAGCGATGGTTGCACCCTTCAGATATTTTGAGGTAAGCATAGTGCTTGGGCGTCAGCTTTACGCCTGTAGGTGGGACTAAATCGGTAAATGGATCGTGCGGTTTTGGTAAATGCGTATGTATTGCTTGCATTACCTCATTGGTCGCATGAGGACCTGTAACAGCCAGCACCTTAGGATGAATGCTTTGAATGAGATCGCTGCCATCGGCATTCTTACGAGCACCCAAGCATCCTGTGACAATGACCTTGCCATTTTCTGCAAGCGCCTCGCCAATAGCGGATAGACTTTCTTCAACAGCAGAATCTATAAAACCACAGGTATTGACCACCACAAGATCTGCGCCAGAATAATCCTTGGCTGTTTCATAGCCTTCGGCACTCAGTTGAGTAAGAATAAGTTCAGAATCTACTAACGCCTTGGGGCAACCCAAGGATACAAAACCAATCTTTCCAGCCACAACTATTCTTTTTCAGTCTTATTTTGCTGTGGGGTAAATGGGAAGCCGCCAAACATGTTTTGCGAACCCTGCATCTGCTCTTGCATTTTAAGAAACAAATCCTTGCTTTGCTCCATATAGTTTCCCATGAGATTTTGCATCAGAGGATTTTGAAGATTCAGCATTTGCGACCAAGCCTCTGGAGTGCTGCCAGCACCCAAGCCCTTAGTTTGATCGCCTAATTTATTGTGAATATCAACAAAAGACTGCATTGTCTTTTCTAGATAATTGCCCATCAAGCCCTGCATGGAATTACCGTAAAAACGAATAATTTGAGACAGCATTTGGGTGGAAAACACAGGTGCACCACCAGCCTCTTCCTCCAAGATGATTTGCAATAGGATATTGCGCGTGAGATCTTCATCAGTTTTTGCGTCCAAGACCTTAAAACTCTCGTTACCCATCACTAAACCTTTGATATCAGTCAAGGTAACGTAAGTACTGCTTTGGGTGTCATAAAGACGACGATTGGGGTACTTCTTGATGAGCCGATCTTCACCAGCTTTTTTTGCACGGGTAGCCATTTTTTTCCTTACTAAATACTGCAACGCAACATCAGCATAGTGTATCCCTAGTCAGAACAAAAGGAAAATTAGCTGTGTTGCGCCCCAACAATACTGCTTTTTTGACTTAATTAACCAGTATGGATACCACCATTTAAGGAGAAGTCAGCTCCGGTAGCATAACCACCATCATCAGAGGCAATCCAACAGCAAATGGATGCGATTTCTTCTGGTGTACCTAAGCGCTTTACAGGAATACCGGCCACGATCTTCTCGAGCACATCCTCACGAATGGCCTTGACCATATCCGTTCCGATATAACCAGGAGAAACGGTGTTCACAGTAACGCCCTTGGTGGCAACCTCTTGCGCTAATGCCATTGTGAAACCATGCAAACCTGCTTTTGCCGTGGAATAGTTACATTGTCCAAATTGACCTTTTTGACCGTTCACGGATGAAATATTGATGATGCGGCCCCAGTTGTTGTCGACCATACCATCAATAACTTGCTTGGTGACGTTAAACAATGAGTTCAAGTTGGTGTCGATAACAGCCTTCCATGCATCAGGCGTCATTTTGCGAAATACGCTATCGCGGGTTATGCCAGCATTATTGACTAATACATCAACACGACCTACCTCAGCCTTTACCTTATCAAAGGCGGCAACAGTGCTATCCCAGTCAGAGACATTACCTTCGGAGGCAATAAAGTCAAACCCAAGAGCTTTTTGTTCGGCAAGCCAACGGTCTTTACGCGGTGAATTGGGGCCACAACCCGCAATCACCTTAAAGCCATCTTTAGCTAAGCGCTGGCAAATAGCGGTTCCAATGCCACCCATACCACCTGTTACATATGCAACTTTTTGAGACATTACTTTCCCCTTGTAAAAAACTTTTGTGATGAATGAATTTGTTTATTGTTAAATCAGGCTGCTTTCTCTTTTACATAAACCCCTGGTGCAGCTTCCATCTTTTTATACTTTGCATTACCAAAGTTGGATGGGGCTGGTTTTTGTTCTCCGCCAAATTGCTCGAGCCATTTGGTGTAGTTTGGCCACCAACTTCCTGGGATTTGCTTTGCATCTGCCAACCACTCTTCGGCGGTTGGCGCAATCTTGTTATTTTCAAAGTAATAGCGCTTATTCTTGGCCGGTGGGTTTATAACACCAGCAATATGGCCAGACGCACCAAGCACAAAGCGGTTTTTACCTTTGAGGATGTGGGTTGACTCATAAGCAGATTGCCACGGAACGATGTGATCTTCCTGGGATGCATATAAATAGGCAGGACATTTAATCTTACCTAGGTCAATTTTCTCGCCACAAATAGTGACCTTTCCAGGCTTGACCAAATCGTTTTGTAAATAAGTGTGACGCAGATACCAGCAATACATATTGCCAGGCAGATTTGTTGAGTCACCATTCCAATACAGTAAATCAAAGGGGGGTGGTGAATTTCCTTTGAGGTAATTATCAACAACATAATTCCAAACAAGATCATTCGGTCGCAAAAAGGAAAACGTATTGCCCAGATCCAAACCAGACATCATTCCATAAGTACCTGTTTTACCGCCAATGGTGTTTTCACGTAACTCCACCATCGCTTCATCAATAAATACATCTAAGATGCCGGTGTTGGTGAAATCAAGTAAGGTAGTGAATAGCGTCAGACTAGCTGCGGGATGTTCATCACGGGCAGCCAATACTGCCAGCGCAGAAGTCGTTAATGTTCCACCGACGCAGAAACCCAAAATATTGATTTGTTTTGATTCGCTAATATCTTGAACTACCTCAATGGCTTTAATTACGCCCTTACCAACATAATCGTCCCAACTCACCTTTGCCATAGAGGCATCAGGATTTTTCCAGGACACCAGGAAAACAGTGTGTCCCTGGGCAACCATATGGCGCACCACTGAATTATCAGGTTGTAAATCCAAGATGTAATACTTATTGATACATGGTGGCACCATTAAGTAAGGACGCTCAAAAACCGTTTCTGTTAATGGCGTGTATTGAATGAGCTCAAATAACTCGTTACGGAAAACGACATGCCCTTCTGTTGTAGCAATATTTTTTCCAACCTCAAAGGCACTTTCGTCGGTAATAGAAACTTTACCCTTCTTCATATCACCAAGCAGATTCACGATACCTTTTTGAATGGATTGGCCTTGGGTGCTGATGATATTTTCAATGACCTCAGGGTTGGTTGCCATGAAATTGGACGGCGATAAGGCATCTATCATCTGCTCTGTTGCAAACAAAATCTTTTGACGGGTTTTCTCATCCGTTTCAACTGCCTTAGCCAATGACATTAAATGCTTGGAATTGAGTAGATAGGTCGCAGCAATCACCTTACTCCAAGATGAATGCCATGCCTTTCCTGCGAAACGGCGATCTTTTACCTCAATCGCCTCTGGATTTGTTGCGATGTGGGCAAGCTCTGTGAAATATTCTTTCTGAATTTCTGCGAGGCGCTCTTGGGGGATTAATGCCATATGGTGCGGTGCCAAAGATGGCGTAGCACTCGGATTCATTCCTGCAAACATAATTGTCTCTTAAATGGTGAGAGATCATTCTCCATCCATAAGACCTATAGAGTTATACGCAATAACCCTAAATGAGGGCCCAATCTAGTACTAACCCTCACACCGCACGATGTTAATAAAAACACTATGCACGTATTTTTTTAGGTTCGATCCAAATTAAGCTAGCAAATCTACCTGTTACACCATCACGTCGATAAGAGAAAAAATGGTTTGACTGATTTACAGTGCAAAAATCACCACCAGTAATTTTCTCTATACCTACTGTCTTGAGTCTAGATTGAGCCAACAAATACAAATTGGCAAAATATTTACCTGGTTTCTCTATGATGGGAATAAATGCATTTGATGGATACGGAATATTAGATACCTCAAAGGCCTCTTTTACATCAAGACCCACTTCAAAAGCAGTTGGACCAATAGCTGGCCCAAGCCATGCAAGAATAGGCTCATTAGGGTCATTGGCTAGCGCGCGCATGGATTGCGCCGTTTTTTCTAAAACGCCCTGACATAAGCCACGCCAACCCGCATGTGCAGCTCCTATTACACCGCCGGATTGAGTAGCAAATAGTACTGGAAGACAGTCTGCCGTCATGATGGCGAGCACTTCTCCTGGAATATTGCTCACAATCCCATCCGCCTCACAGGTTCGGCTTGAAGGGGTGCTCACGATCGTTCCATGTACCTGCTTTAACCAAATAGGTTCTGTGGGTAAATGCTTGTGCAATAAAGCTCTATTGAAGACAACATCTTCTGGCAAATCTCCAACGTGATCACCTAGATTTAGAGAATGGTATGGAAATTCACTTATACCACCCTCTCGTGTTGTTACTAGGGATTGAACGAAAGAAGGGGCAGCCCATTGAGGCCGAATAAACAACAACGCACCCTCAGGTATTTGATGTGTCATTGGTACGCCCTTGATGAATTGACTCTATAACAGCAGCCTCGTCTGGTAAGTCAGCTTCATTCATGCCGACTTGGGGTAATAACTCAATAATGTCTGAGGGAGGAAGACGAAACCAACTAACCCATTCTTGGGAGATAGGATGCCTCAGGCTAAGCGCAAAAGCATGCAACGCCTGACGACTAAATGGCAGGGATTTTGCAGCACCAGGCGTTTTTTTGCGGTACACAGGATCCCCTAATAATGGGAATCCCAGTGATTCTAGGTGTACCCGAATTTGATGGGTACGGCCGGTTTCTAGGCGGCATTCTAGTAGTGCTACTGGTGCATCATTAAATGCGCCTTTCACTAAACGGCGAAATTGGGTTGCAGCTGGTTTACCTTGAGAACTGCTAGCTGCCATTTTTAAGCGATCTCGTTGATCCCGACCAATATTGGCTAACACCCTGCCTTGACTTGGCGCATCTCCCCAGACCCACGCAAGGTAGCGTCGACCTACCGTCCTATCTTGAAGTTGTCGAACTAAGGCAGTTTGAGACTGCGCAGTGCGTGCCACAACCATTAAGCCTGAAGTATTTTTATCTAAACGGTGGACAATACCAGCACGAGGCAATGACTTTAGCTCTGGGAAACGATAAAGAAGCCCATTTAATAAGGTCCCGGACCAGTTACCAGCTGCAGGATGAACGACTAATCCTGGTGGCTTATTTAAGACAATGATGGATTCATCCTCATAAACAACATCAAGGGGTATATCTTCTGGGCTAAAAGCAAACTGCTCGGGCATCTCTTGAGGAAAGACCTTGACACTCTCGCCACCCTTAAGCAAATACCGCGCCTTGGTAACCTTGCCATCAACCATCACGGCGCCCGCCTCAACCCAGGCCTTGAGTCGGTTACGGGAAAAATCGGGCAAAGTCATCGCCAACACCTTATCAAGGCGTTCGCCTGCCAATTCCATGGGAATTTCCAAGGAAATGAAATCCTCTTCATCGATATAATCAATAGGATTCGAATCCGGAGTTTGCGGCAATGCCACGCTTAAAAAGCCTTTCAGTTATATCCAAAGTAGTTTCAGATGCCAGTTTAAGGCTTGCTGGGTCAAATTTTGCTCAAAATTCTCATCCCTACACACCATATCGCCTCTTTTTTATTGGATTGACCCTTATTTGTGCGCTACTAATCTTAAATGGCTGCGCAGGTGGAGATGGTCAAAAAGACGATTCAGATATTTGGTCGGAATCTAGACTTTACTCAGAAGCAACAGATAAATTAAATGATGGTGACTTTGCAAAATGCGGTAAATATTTTGAAAAGCTAGAAGCCCGCTTTCCATTTGGTCCTTATTCTCAACAAGCTCAAATTAATGCAGCTTATTGCTATTGGAAAGCCCAAGAAACTACTCAAGCTCTTGTAGCGATCGATCGCTTTATTAAATTACACCAGGGTAGCCCGACCTTAGATTACGCATACTACCTAAAGGGACTCATTACCTTTAATGATGATTTAGGCTGGCTAGGGAAATTCACTGGGCAAGATCTGAGTGAACGCGATCCCAAGGCAGCTAAGGAAGCGTTTGAATCATTTAAGACAGTTGTTGAGCGTTTTCCAAATAGTAAATACGCGCCTGACTCTTTAGACCGTATGCGTTATATCGTCAATTCGCTTGCGGAAGCCGATGTCATCGTGGCCCGCTTTTATTATCAGCGTGGTGCATATCTTGCCTCTGCAAACCGGGCGCAATTGGTCATCCGCGATTATGATCGCGCACCTGCCGTTGAGGAAGCACTTTATATCCTGGCAAAGTCTTATGAGAAATTAGGTATGACGCAATTAAGCCAAGACACTATTCGAGTTTTCAAGTTGAACTTCCCAGATAGCCAAGTATTTGAAACCGGTCAGCGCTCTCAAAAAGAACGTAGATGGTGGCAAATCTGGAATAAATAGAAAACTTCTTTCGACCTGTTATGTGCATCTAATAAAAATCCTCGTTAAATGAGGATTTTTATTTTCTAAATCAAATAATTTTGACTGGTACGCGTGGAGCTACCGCACAAAGCAATTCATATCCAATCGTGTCGCTCATTTGAGCCACTTGATCTACTGGTACCTGATCACCCCAAAGCTCTACAACACTACCAATCTTTGCAAATGGCGCATTACGCAGATCGATGGTCAGCATATCCATAGATACTCGACCCACTATTGGACATACAACGCCGCCCTCATTGCCACCTCTGACGTATACAGGAGTGCCATCTTTGGCGTGGCGGGGATAACCATCCGCATACCCACACGCAACAATACCAATTCGCATTGATTCAGGAGCCTCATAGCGACCACCATACCCTATACGATCACCAGCAAGTACATCTTGTATATCAATTATTTCGCTATGAAGTTGCATCACTGCTTTGAGATGTGCGTGCGCAATATCTTCATGTAGACCCGTTGGTGATGCCCCATAGAGCATAATTCCAGGTCTCACCCAGTCACCAAGTGCGTTTCGGTGCCATAAAACAGCCGCTGAGTTGGCTAGAGAGGTTGGTCCATCAAGACCCTCTATCGTTTGATTAAATAACTCAACTTGACTACCGACAGTTGGTTGACGATCTATTTGATCTGCATTTGCAAAATGGGTCATATGATGCATGCGATACCCAGCCGCATGTAGTCGATGAAAAGCGGAGCGATATACTGCAGGCTTCATCCCTAGGCGATTCATGCCCGTATTCATTTTTAGAAAAACACTGATTGGCTTGTGGACTTTATCCGCATAACGCTCTAACCACTCAATTTGGGCGTCACAATGAACTACCAGATCACAATGCAATTCTTGAGCAAGATCCAATTCATTTTCATGAAATAAACCCTCCAAGAGTAAGATGCGGCCTTGCCATCCATGCTCTCGCAACCAAGCCGCATCTTGGATATCCAAGAGCGCAAACCCATCGGTTGCGGCTAAGCCCTCAAGGGCAGCAGCCAAGGAATGGCCATATGAACGCGCTTTGATAACAGACCAAATCTTGGACTCTGGCGCAAGCTCACGAACGCGATTTAAGTTATGCTGAAAGGCCTGTGTATGGATAGAGGCCAAAATTGGCCTATTTATCAAGCTATTAGCTGACCCACCCATTTCCGCCCCTCCTTTCATGCTTTAATAATATAAATGACTAGATTGTACGAATGAACCGTAGTTTTTACATCATTATGGCGGCGCAATTTTTTTCGTCGCTTGCCGATAATGCCCTCCTAATTGCGGCAATAGCCCTATTGGTCCAGCTCAATGCTCCGGCCTGGATGACCCCATTGCTCAAATTGTTCTTCGTATTGTCTTATGTACTACTTGCTGCATTTGTGGGCGCTTTTGCTGATTCCCGACCAAAAGGGAATGTCATGTTCATTACAAACACCATCAAGTTTGTTGGCTGTGTTGCCATGCTCTTTGGTGGACACCCCCTACTTTCTTACGCCATTGTTGGACTGGGAGCGGCAGCATACTCACCTGCAAAGTACGGGATTTTGACTGAATTACTCCCGCCTGAAAAACTGGTAGCTGCCAATGGTTGGATTGAGGGCCTGACGGTAGGATCCATCATTTTGGGCACCGTTCTTGGTGGCGTCTTAATTAGCACAACTGTTTCTCAAAGCCTTCTAGCGCTAGACCTTCCTAGCATGGATACCGGAATAGATACCCCAGCTGAATCGGCCATCATGATCATCATGATGATTTATGTGGTTGCTGCTTTAATTAATCTCAAAATTCCAGACACTGGCGCTCGGTATGTTTCTCAGAAAACCAATCCGATTGAACTCATAAAAGATTTTGCAGTGTGTTTCAGAACCCTCTGGAATGATCGCTTGGGTCAAATTTCTTTGGCGGTAACCACTTTATTCTGGGGGGCTGGTGCTACGCTTCAGTTTATTGTGATTAAGTGGGCGCAAGTCGCTCTTCACATGAACCTCTCACAGGGCGCTATTTTGCAGGCAATATCTGCATTTGGCGTTGCTGGTGGGGCAGTCTGGGCAGCGTGGCGAATTCCACTCCGCAAGTCTTTAAATGTCTTGCCATATGGCGTCGCAATGGGTCTCATAGTCTGCTTGATGGCACTGTATAACGCAGATCTTTTGCCCAATACACCACTAATGTCGATTGGCAAAATGCAAATTACCTTAAATTTATTGCCAGCCTATGGATTGCTTATCCTAGTGGGCTGGCTAGCGGGCTATTTTGTAGTTCCTATGAATGCGCTTTTACAACATCGCGGCCACGTCCTAATGTCCGCTGGCCACTCCATTGCCGTTCAAAACTTTAATGAAAATATTTCTGTATTAGCGATGCTGGCAATTTACTCATTGCTCATATGGTTAGACTTCTCTATTCAATATGTGATCATTGGCTTTGGTTTAGCGGTCAGCATCATCATGTGGCTGGTGATTAAACGTCATGAACGAAACCAAGCCGAGTATGACTCCATGCATCTTATTGGCGAACACAAGCACTAATCTGCTTTAGATCCTAACTATTTTGGAGTACAGATTTTGCAAGTAAAAGGTCTTGCCATAACAAGGCCTTGTCTATTGGTTTTCTGACTAATTGATTTAAATCGAATGTAGCAACCACAGGAATATCCTCTTCTGTATGAAGTGCCAATATGGTTTCACGTAATTGTGGCAATGGGTCACGTTCACCAGTGATTTTTTGCGCAGCCGGCCCACCGAACGCCATAGCAACCATGGGCACATTTATTTCGGTTGGCAAATTTTTATTATCGGAGTCATTAGGACTTTTCCAAACCCATTCATCGCGATTTAAACCAAGTGCTCGAACAATGTTTTGAAACAACTGCTGCGCATCGCCTTTTGGCTCGCTTCCAAAGAACATCCAAAAGGCTTTAGGACTTGCTTTAACTTCGTTATCCATAGGCGTTTCGGATGCAGTAGATATCTGCATCTTGACGGAGTTTGGCTGGGTTAACTGTGAAACAGATGAATCTCTGGAAATCCACTCTGTGACGCCCATCTCCCGGAGGAAGTCTGTATGTGTACTCATGGCTCTAGCTTAATCGATTTAGCCATCACGATAGCATCCTCCCGATTGCCGTCAATATCACTTGCAGGATAGTAATTTTTACGCATACCGATCTGCTCGTAACCCAATTTTTTATATAGGGCCAATGCTGGGTTATTAGAAGGCCTTACCTCTAATATCACGCGTGCCATATTTTGCTCAAACGCAACACCCTCGATTGCAGACATAATTCGTGCGCCAAGTCCGAGTTTACGTAATTTTGGATCGACTGTGATATTGAGCAGATGTAATTCATCGACTGCTGGATAAAGAATGCAGTATGCCCACAAGACACCTTCATCTAAATAGCTTCCAGGCGCAAAATCCAATTGGGCTCCTGCCGGCCGAATGCAATAAGCCCAGTGACCAGCTGATAAAGAATCGGAAAAATTACCCCGTGTCCAAGGATGAATGTGTGAGATATTTTCAATCGAAAGCACTTGATCTAAATCAGAGGCCTGCATTGGCATGAATGAGAGCTCTGCCACATGTTCATGCTCAGCCACCATCGACCCCTTGGCTAAAGATTGCTTCACGCTCGGCAGTTGTTAGAGCTACTTTATTCCGAATGTATAAAGGCTCTAAGTTAGTCACCGGGATTTGCTTACCCTCGGCCCACAATTGCTTTGCATAATCCAATATACCCAAAGCTGAAATCGCAATATCTCCATCACAAGCTTGCGCAGGTAGCGAATAGCGACCAAAAAGCCTACTCTCATATGCCTTCAATGCACTTCCAGCGAGATAATCTACTTGATCAAGATCGATATCCTCTGGTTTTGAAAGTTGAATTTCACTAATGCGGATAGGCAAACAATCCATTCCGTTAGAACGGTATTTTGCCCAGTAAATTTCTTCCATACGTGCATCAATGGCTACAACAAAATGCTGAGGATCATGCTCTTTAAATTGCGCACTCTTTGTTGCTTGCGCCGCAATTGCATCTAGACTTACAACAGGGATCACCGGCAAATCAGTTGATAAAGCTAAACCTTGAACTGCAGCAATCCCTAAACGGACTCCTGTAAAGGCTCCGGGTCCTATACCAATGGCAATCGCATCTAACGATGCAAGCGATTGATTAGCTTGCGCCAAAACCTCATCAATCCAAGGAAGCAATAACCGACTTGCGCCTGCCGATACCTCTTCGTGTCGAAGTATCGGATCCTGATGATCTAAAGATAAAGCCACCGAACACCAAGCGGATGAGGTGTCGATGGCTAATAATTGCGGCATTGGTTAATCGCTTCTAGTGATTCATTGGCTGTAAACCCGATTATGAACTCAAACCAGCAATGACCTCTGGTGGAGCCTGAACCAATTCAATTAATGCCCCCTCACCGCTAATGGGAAACTCATCATTACCTTTGGGATGCACAAAAGTAATGTCGTATCCAGCTGCGCCTTTACGAATGCCGCCAGGCGCAAATCGTAACCCATTCGCAGATAGCCATTCGACCGCCTTAGGCAAGTCATCTACCCACAAACCAATATGATTGAGCGGTGTCTGATGCACTGCTGGCTTTTTATTGATATCAAAAGGCTGCATGAGGTCAACTTCAATCTCATGAGCTCCATTGCCAATAGCACAAATGTCCTCGTCAACGTTCTCTCGCTCAGAAACAAAAGTACTTTTATAGTCAAACCCTAGCATATCAACCCAGAGCTTTCTCAGACGATCTTTACTTTCACCGCCAATGGCAATTTGTTGAATGCCAAGGATTTTGAATGGCTTTGCGCTCATAAATACCTTTCTACTCAAATCGAATAATGAGTTGATCGACCGCCAAGCTATCACCTTCCTTGGCACAAATTTCAGCAACTACACCATCCTGCGACGCAGAAAGGGTATTTTCCATTTTCATTGCCTCAATGGAAGCCAGTTTTTGACCAGCAGTGACTGATTCACCAACTTTTACAGCAATCTTTGTTAAAAGACCTGGCATTGGAGACATCACCAACTTAGAGGTATCGGGAGGAAGCTTCACCGGCATGCGACGCTGCAATTCAGCGCCTAAGGGGCTGAGCACCATGCACTCGTAATGAGCGCCATCTAAGACCAAGTAAAACTTAACGCCCTTACGCTCGACCTGAGCCGTTATTTTTTGAGTGCCGTTAATTGTGGCGTGCAAACAAATCTGTCCTGGACGCCAATCGCTAACAATATCGTAACGACTCACGCCATCTTTTTCATCAATATAGACAGAGTAAACGCCTTCTTTTAGCTCTACACGAATGGGCACTTCATGAGGATCTGTCATGGATCCTGATTTCTTGCCAGTAACCACCACAAACTTCTTAGCAATCACCATTTCATGGCCAGCAAGCTGACCATCAATCATCTTGATATGCTCAAGATAGCGATAACGCATGAAAGCTGCCAATGCTGCTAAACGCTTAGGATCAGCGGGCTGTACAGAATCCTTCTTAAAGCCTTCTGGATACTCCTCTGCAATAAAGCCTGTTGTGAAATCACCATTCACAAAGCGAGGATGCTGTAACAATGCCGCCTGGAAGGGGACATTTGAGTGAATGCCACGAATGACAAAATCATTCAAGGCAGAACGCATCTTTTCGATTGCTTCAGCGCGATCTTTACCATGAACAATTAATTTAGCAATCATAGAGTCGTAGTACATCGGGATCTCACCACCCTCATATACGCCAGTATCTACACGAACTCCATTAACAGATTCTGGTGGACGATACTTAACCAAACGACCTGTCGAAGGCAAGAAGTTACGGAATGGGTCATCTGCATTAATACGGCACTCCATTGACCAACCGTCAAGTTTTACATCCTCTTGCTTAAATGCTAGCTTTTCACCAGCAGCTACTCGAATCATTTGCTCAACTAAATCAAGACCCGTAATACATTCAGTTACAGGGTGTTCAACCTGCAAGCGAGTATTCATTTCAAGGAAATAGAATGATTTATCCTTGCCAACCACAAATTCAACAGTACCAGCGGATTGATAATTGACCGCTTTTGCTAAGGCAACCGCTTGTTCGCCCATTGCTTTGCGAGTGGCTGGATCAATAAATGGTGATGGAGCTTCTTCAATCACTTTTTGATGACGGCGTTGAATCGAGCAATCTCGTTCATTGAGATAGACCACATTTCCATGAGAATCGCCCAATACCTGAATCTCAATATGTCTTGGACCCTCAACAAACTTTTCGATAAAGATGCGATCGTCACCAAAGCTATTCATTGCCTCAGTCTTACAAGCCGCAAAACCTTCGGCAGCTTCTTTGTCATTAAACGCAACACGTAGACCTTTGCCGCCGCCTCCTGCTGATGCCTTGATCATCACTGGATAGCCAATGTCCTGTGCAATCTTGACCGCTTTTTCAGTCGTTTCAATTGCCTCGTTGTAGCCAGGAATCGTATTTACTTTGGCCTCTAAAGCAAGCTTTTTAGAGGCAATCTTATCGCCCATTGCGGCAATCGATTGGTATTTTGGACCAATAAAAACAATGCCCTCGTCTTCACAGCGCTTAGCAAATTGTTCATTTTCAGATAAAAATCCATACCCAGGGTGAACTGCTTCAGCGCCAGTATCTTTGCAAGCAGCAATAATGCGGTCCATGACAAGATACGATTCACGCGAAGGTGCTGGCCCAATGCATACCGCCTCATCAGCTAACTGCACATGACGCGCTTCCTTATCTGCCTCGGAATAAACTGCAACAGTCTTAATTCCCATTTTTTGGGCTGTTTTAATCACACGGCAAGCAATTTCACCGCGGTTAGCAATCAAAATTTTCTTAAACATTTTCGTAGTCATAATGTGTCAGCGCCTTTACAGAGGAATGTTGCCGTGTTTACGCGCAGGATTCTTTAAGTCTTTATCTTTGAGCATGGCTAAAGAGCGTGCAATGCGTTTGCGAGTCTCATGAGGCAGGATCACGTCATCAATATATCCACGGCGTCCTGCTACAAATGGATTGGCAAACTTAGATTTGTACTCAGCCTCACGTGCAGCAATTTTTTCTGGATCAGATTTTTCTTCACGGAAGATAATTTCAACAGCGCCTTTTGGACCCATAACAGCAATTTCAGCTGAAGGCCAAGCAAAGTTCACGTCGCCACGCAAATGTTTCGACGCCATCACGTCATAAGCACCGCCGTAGGCTTTACGAGTAATTAAAGTCACTTTTGGTACGGTGCAATCTGCATAGGCATACAACAACTTAGCACCATGCTTAATAATGCCTCCGTATTCCTGAGCAGTACCTGGCATAAAGCCTGGCACGTCAACCAAGGTGACCACTGGAATATTAAATGCATCGCAGAAACGCACAAAACGGGCCGCTTTAATAGATGCTTTGATATCTAAGCAACCTGCTAGAACTAGCGGCTGATTTGCCACAATACCTATGGAGCGGCCCTCTATACGCGCAAAACCGATAACAATATTTTTAGCGTAATCAGGTTGGAGCTCAAAAAACTCCCCATCATCCACAATCTTCTCAATCAACTCCTTCATGTCATATGGCTGATTTGGATTTGACGGTACCAATGTGTCTAATGAGTAATCAGGCTCCTCGGTACGATTGGCACCTTTAATAAGAGGTGGTTTTTCACGATTAGAAAGTGGTAAGTAATTGAAGAAGCGACGCAACATCATGATCGCGTCTACATCATTCTCAAAAGCTAAATCACAAACACCAGAGATAGTTGAATGGGTAACCGCGCCACCCAACTCTTCAGAAGTTACATCCTCGTGCGTCACAGTTTTGACGACCTCAGGACCCGTAACAAACATATATGAACTATCTTTCACCATGAAGATAAAGTCCGTTAACGCCGGTGAATACACAGCGCCACCTGCTGATGGACCCATGATCAAGGAAATCTGTGGGATCACGCCGGAAGCAGTGACGTTACGCTGGAATATTTCTGCATAGCCACCTAGTGATGCAACGCCTTCTTGAATACGCGCACCACCAGAGTCATTCAACCCAATGACAGGAGCACCAACTTTAAGTGCTTGGTCCATGATTTTGCAAATTTTCTCTGCATGCGCTTCAGATAATGAACCTCCAAGCACAGTAAAGTCCTGAGAGAAAACAAAAACTAAGCGGCCATTAATCATTCCATACCCAGTTACAACGCCGTCACCTGGAACTGTTTGATCGCCCATACCAAAATCATGGCAGCGGTGCTCAACAAACATATCCCATTCTTCGAAAGTGCCAGCATCAAGCAAGAGCTCAATACGCTCACGCGCTGTTAACTTGCCTTTTGAGTGTTGCGCCTGAATACGCTTTTGCCCGCCGCCTAGCCGAGCAAGCTCGCGCTTTGCTTCAAGTTGCTGAATGATTTCCTTCATTACCTACTCCTTAGAAAAATTCATGACCCATGGTCTCCAATAAGCGTCTTGCTGCCACTGAAGGCGCCATGGTTCCCTGATTTACTTGTGCTACTAAATTTGGTAACAATGCTTGAACAGCTTCATTACTTCTAAAAGCATTTTTTAAACCCGCATCAATCCGATCCCACATCCAGGCGCCAGCTTGTTGTTTGCGCCGCGCTTCAAATTTGCCATTGGCTTTTTGAAGAGTTTGAAAGTGTGAAATTTTTTCCCAAAGCTCTGGGATGCCCCTCCCCTCAAGCGCGCTGAGCGTCATGACAGTAGGATGCCAGTGAGATTGATCATGTGATGCGTGATCTGGATTCCCCTGAAAACCTAGCAATCTCAAGGAACTTGTAATAAAGAGCTGTGCGCGCATTGCCGCATCAGGATCAAGGTCAACTTTATTGATCACAATTAAGTCGGCAATTTCCATTACGCCTTTTTTGATTGCTTGCAAATCATCACCCGCATTAGGCAACTGCAAGAGTAAAAACATATCAGTCATACCGGCAACGGCGATCTCACTCTGGCCAACACCAACTGTTTCAACAATGATGATGTCAAACCCGGCAGCTTCAGCGACCAACATGGCTTCGCGCGTTTTTTCAGCGACCCCACCCAATGTCAATGAAGATGGGCTTGGACGAATGAAAGCATTTTCCAGTACCGATAAACGTTCCATTCGGGTTTTATCCCCCAAAATGGATCCTCCAGACAAACTTGATGAGGGATCAATTGCTAAAACAGCAACACGATGCCCCTTTTCAATCAAATAAAGCCCAAGCGTTTCAATGAGAGTGGACTTACCCACACCCGGTACACCCGAAATTCCTAAACGAAATGAATTACCAGTTCTAGGGAGCAAAGTATTAAGAACATCATCCGCACGCTTGCGGTGATCTAAGCGCGTAGATTCAAGTAAGGTAATGACTTTAGCTAATGCGCGACGCTGTTTTAGCGATGGCGCATCAGCTAGATCACTTACCAAAGCAAGATCAGCAGCTTCAAGCATTCTCAAGAGCTCAATCTTAATTAAACTGGCTTAACTGACTTGCGAATTTGCTCCAGAACATCTTTGGCCGAAGCTGGAATTGGTGTGCCGGGACCATAAATCCCTTTTACGCCAGCTTCATAGAGGAACTCGTAGTCTTGTCGTGGAATGACACCACCAACAAACACGATAATGTCATCAGATCCTTGCTTCTTCAATTCAGCAATGATCGCAGGCACTAAGGTTTTGTGACCAGCAGCTAAAGTTGAAATTCCTAATGCATGCACGTCATTCTCAATCGCTTGACGCGCACATTCTTCAGGAGTTTGGAACAAAGGACCGATGTCAACATCAAAGCCCAAATCTGCATATGCAGTTGCTACCACTTTTGCGCCACGATCATGCCCATCCTGTCCTAACTTGGCGATCATCACCCGTGGACGACGACCAAATTCTTTAGCAAAATCAGCAATCTCTGTTTGTAACTTTGCCCAGCCCTCTGCTGAGTCGTAAGCGGCTGCATACACTCCGGTCACCTTTTGAGTATCGGCGCGGTGGCGCCCGTAAACTTTTTCCAATGCATCTGATACTTCACCAACGGTAGCACGCAAACGAATTGCATTGACAGATAACTCTAATAAGTTACCGGAGTTATCCTCTGCAGCCTTGGTGAGCGCCTCTAATGCTGCCTCTACCTTCTTACTATCACGCTTTGCCTTAATGTCTTTCAAGCGTGCAACCTGACCTTCGCGCACCTTGTCGTTGTCAATCATCAATACATCAACAAGATCTTCTTTGCCAAGCTTGTATTTATTAACGCCCACAATGACATCTGCACCAGAGTCAATTTTTGCTTGTTTTTCAGCAGCTGCAGCTTCAATTTTGAGCTTTGCCCAGCCACTTTCCACCGCCTTAGTCATGCCGCCCATGGCATCAACTTCTTGTATGATTTCCCAAGCTTTATCTGCCATTTCTTGGGTGAGGTTTTCCATCATGTAAGAACCCGCCCACGGGTCTATCACACTCGTAATATGGGTTTCTTCTTGGAGAATCAACTGAGTGTTACGGGCGATACGACTTGAAAACTCTGAAGGCAATGCAATCGCTTCATCTAAAGAGTTGGTATGCAACGACTGTGTACCACCAAAGACTGCTGCCATTGCTTCTACAGTGGTTCTCACAACGTTGTTATAAGGATCTTGCTCTGTCAAAGACCAGCCTGAAGTTTGGCAATGTGTACGCAACATCAAAGACTTTGGATTTTTTGGTTCAAACGACTTCATGATGCGCCACCAGAGCAAGCGGGCTGCGCGCAACTTTGCAACTTCAAGATAAAAATTCATGCCAATTGCAAAGAAGAACGAAAGTCGCCCAGCAAAGCCATCTACGTCCAACCCTTTTGCTAAGGCCGTTTTCACATACTCCTTACCGTCAGCCAAGGTAAATGCCAGTTCTAAAACCTGATTGGCACCTGCTTCTTGCATGTGATAACCCGAAATAGAGATCGAGTTAAATTTCGGCATATGCTTAGCGGTGTACTCAATAATGTCACCAATAATGCGCATGGAAGGCTCTGGCGGATAAATGTAGGTGTTTCGCACCATGAACTCTTTGAGAATGTCATTCTGAATAGTTCCAGATAACTGCTCTTGCTTCACGCCTTGCTCTTCACCCGCTACGATGTAGCCTGCCAATACAGGTAAAACGGCTCCATTCATCGTCATTGATACGGAAACCTTGTCAAGCGGAATACCGTCAAACAAAATTTTCATGTCTTCGACAGAATCAATTGCAACACCCGCTTTACCAACATCTCCAGTGACGCGTGGATGATCAGAGTCATAACCACGATGTGTCGCCAAATCGAACGCTACAGATACACCCTGACCACCAGCTTCAAGCGCTTTTCGATAAAACGCATTGGATTCTTCGGCAGTCGAAAAACCTGCATATTGACGAATCGTCCATGGACGAACGGAATACATCGTGGCTTGGGGACCGCGCACAAACGGCTCAAAACCTGGAAGTGTATCTATGTAGTTCAACCCTTTGGTATCGGCAGAGGTGTACAGCGCTTTAAGCTGAATGCCATCGGGAGTTTTCCATCCTAATTTATCTACATCTCCATTAGGAGCAGATTTTTGTGCAGACTTTTTCCAAGCCTCCAAATTGGCTTCTGGAAATAATGGCCATGAACTAGATAGATTTTTCTTTTCTGAACTCACAAGGCACTCCCGTATTTATGTTGCGTTGCATATAAGATTTGTTAATTCTGCTTGACTATTTCTATTTTGTCTAGATATCATGTATTCATAATTATGAATACAAAATTGAATAATCGACCTCTTTATGAAGATGTCGCAGATCGTCTGCGAGAGCAGATTTTTGCCAAACAATTAGCCCCAGGAAGCTGGCTAGACGAACAAAGCTTGGCTGAACAGTTTGGCATTAGTAGAACCCCAATGCGTGAAGCCATCAAGGTTTTAGCGTCTGAAGGTCTGGTAACCATCAAAATGCGTCGCGGCGCCTATGTCACTGAGGTAGCAAAAAAGGATTTGGAGCAGATATTTTGTGTTCTTACCCTCTTAGAAGGCGAAGCGGCAAGAGAAACGGCTTCCAAAGCCACGGAAGAAGAGCTTAATCAATTGGACTACTGGCACCACCGTCTTGAGAAGGCCGCCGCGGATAGAGATATTGAGCAATTCTTTGAAATTAATGGCAAATTTCATGAGCTCATACAAGAAATTGCGGGCAATCGCTGGATGAATGGCGTCATCGCTGACCTGCGAAAAGTTCTTAAATTGCATCGCAAGGATTCGCTCATGAGTACCGGAAGGTTGCAAAACTCACTCATTGAGCATCGGGCTATTCTGAATGCCCTCTTAAAACGCGATCAGGCCGGAGCCGAGACGGCGATGCGCAAGCACCTAACAAGAGGTCTGGAGGCTCTCAAATAAAGTTCATTTCCTCTAAAAAATAATGGCCTAGATGATTCATCTAAGCCATTATTTCAGCGAAGCTTTGCTTTACAGCACGTATGAATTACTTCTTGATAACAAAGTTTCCAGGCAAGGATGCAATATAAGCAGCCATGTCTTGCAAATCGGCGTCGCTAAACGACTGAACTTGAGAACCCATCACGGCATTATTACGTCCGTACTGGGCGTTTCCGTTACCTACTTTGTAGGCCTTTAAGGCGTAGTACAAATAATCAGGATACTGACCAGCTAACTTTGGATAGGCTGGAAGAATGGGGGCATTTAGACCTGCGCCATGACAAGAAGCGCAATTGGCTTTTTCTACTAAAGCTTTGCCCTTTTCAAGATTGGCTGCATTGGCAATATTTACAAGACCAATGCTAGAGAGTAATGCCGTTGTAATGAGTGCGAATTTCATGAACGTGCCTCTATCACTTCAAAGGATTGTTAGGTGAGCTGGCAGTTTGCGCAGCATAGTACTCAGCAATATCTGCCATATCTTGATCAGATAGGCTTGCTGCAATTGAACGCATGGTTGGATGCTTTCTGTTGCCCTTTTTATATTCAGACAGAGAAGAAGCAATGTAAGCAGCGTTTTGGCCACCCAACATAGGTACACGATAAACCAAGGGATAATCGGCCCTGTAATCAGGAATGGAATGGCAGCCTACACAAAGCCAGACTTTACCGTTACCCGCAGCTGCATTGCCTTTAACTTCTTCAGCATGGGCTGTATATGCTGTGAAAACTACACCAGCACACAATAGTAGGCGCGAAATAAATGAGAGTTTTTTCATAGAAATCAGTTTTATGAGTTTGATTTAGATCAACTCGGGAGAGTATAGCGGACTGAAGCCCTCTCCACCATGATTTACCCCTTTTTGACCTCAAAATCAGTATAAATACTGAAAAACTAGCCCTATTTACCTATACTTAAACGTCTCATAAATCATCATCTGATTCTGCCTATGTCCACTTCAGCAAACCATTCCCCACCAGCATCCTCCAACCGCTTTGAGGGGAGTCAAAGCTATGTCGCGACAGATGATCTGAAATTAGCAGTGAATGCTGCGATGGCGTTACAGCGCCCTCTTTTGATTAAAGGCGAACCCGGTACTGGCAAGACCATGTTGGCCGAGGAAGTTGCGTCCGCCCTCAAAATGCCTTTATTGCAGTGGCACATCAAATCAACTACAAAAGCGCAACAAGGTCTTTATGAATACGATGCTGTGAGTCGCTTGCGTGATTCGCAACTTGGCGACGAGAAAGTAAAAGACATTCGTAATTACATTGTCAAAGGAGTATTGTGGCAAGCCTTTGAAGCAGATGAGCCTACTGTATTGCTGATTGATGAAATCGACAAGGCTGATATAGAGTTTCCTAATGATCTCCTACGTGAAATTGATCGTATGGAGTTTTATGTATATGAAACGCGGGAACTGATTAAAGCAAAACATCGTCCTTTAGTCATCATCACATCCAACAATGAAAAAGAGTTGCCTGATGCTTTTTTACGGCGCTGCTTCTTTCATTACATTACCTTCCCTGATGCAAAAACGATGCAAAGCATTGTTGATGTGCACCACCCCCATATCAAACAAGACCTTTTAGAGTCTGCTCTAAAAGCCTTCTACCAGATACGCTCTTTGCCAGGCCTCAAGAAAAAACCTTCTACCTCTGAACTCATCGATTGGCTAAAACTGCTATTAGCAGAAGATATCCCGCCGCAGGCTCTATTTAGTAGTGATGAAAAGATTGTGGTCCCTCCGCTGCATGGCGCTCTATTAAAGCTGTCTCTTATACACATCT
>NZ_JAHBAK020000031.1 GCF_018500155.2 Polynucleobacter sp. | reverse complement strand
GGTCTGTGGCTGGAAAAAATAATGGCGCCAGGACAACTGCTAGGGGGGCAAAGGTGAGGAAGTCATACCACTCTAAAAAAGTCCCAAAGCAGGCGGCGATAGCGGTTTTACGAAAATTGGGTGGAGCGTTAGCGCCTGCAATCTCAGTTGGGGTATTCAATTTATTCAGAATCTGAAGACGATTCAATTAGAGGCGCAGATAAATTTTTGTTGGGCTTTACACCAAGCTCGCGGACTTTTTCTGCGGCGCGGATGAGATTGCCTTTGCCAGTTTTTAGTTTATTGAAAGCATCGTGATAACTCGATTGAGCTTGATCTAAACGCTGCCCCAGTTTTTCTAGATCATCGACAAAGCCCACAAATTTATCGTAAAGAGTGCCACATTGCTTAGCAATTTCTAGGGCATTTCGATTTTGGTGATCTTGTCTCCACAAATGCGCAACAGTCCGCAATGTCGCCATTAATGTGCTCGGGCAAACAAGCACAATATTTTTTGATAGGGCTTCTTGATAGAGATTTGGCGCAG
This sequence comes from Polynucleobacter sp., assembly GCF_018500155.2. GTDB lineage: Bacteria > Pseudomonadota > Gammaproteobacteria > Burkholderiales > Burkholderiaceae > Polynucleobacter. Next base: position 41,173 of record NZ_JAHBAK020000031.1, on the reverse strand, counting down.
TCTTTAGGGCCAATAAAAATGCAGGTTCAATGGGTACAAACATCAAAACGAAATCTACTGAACCTGCTCCATAAAGAGCGCTGTAGTTTTTTCCAGAAAGCCCTTGGATATGTTGTCTTAGTGACTGAATATGGGCAGCCAATTCTTGTTCTGCGGCCACGGAATCTGTTGCTTCTGTATGCCGTGCATAAGCAGTAATGGATACTTTGCTATCTACTACTAGGCTACGACCCTCAGGAAGTTTAATGACGACGTCGGGCTGCAGGCGTGAACCGTCACTTTGCGTGTGACTATCTTGCACTACATATTCTTCACCTTTGCGTAGGCCCGAGGATTCCAGAATGGATTCGAGAACTAACTCACCCCAATTACCCTGAATCTTTGCATCACCTTTTAAGGCTTGCGTAAGAGAGCGTGCCTCATCAGACATGCGCAAATTGAGGTTAGCCAAGCGTTCGATTTCGCTTTTTAGCGCAAAGCGTTCACGCGCTTCATTGCCGTAAGAATTGTTGACCTGCTCTTTAAATTCAGTCAGCTTGGTTTGTAGCGGCTTTAATAGCGCATCAAGATTGGCGGCATTTTGCTCAGTAAAGCGTTTCGATTTGTCTTCCAGAATATCGTTTGCTAAATTTTTAAACTGGCTGGTAAGGGCCTCTTTGGCTTCATTGAGTGCCTCAATTCGTCCGAGTCCTTGTTTGCGTTCAGCATCTAACTCTGCTTCAAGGCGAATTGCATTTTGTATGGCCAGATCGCGTTCATTACGCAAGCTTGCGCATAAAACTTCATTCGTCTGTGCTTGCGCTTCCCCGTTTTTGAGGGCATTCCGTAGGCTAAGGGCGTAAACCAACAGGCCAGCACATGCCCCAAGAGGTAGGCCAAATAAGAGAAGCGATCCTAAATCAAAAGTCACGGACTGAGCAGTACTATGTGCAACTATGCTTTAACTAGCTTTTGCAATTCGCCAGACTGAAACATTTCCGTCATGATGTCAGACCCACCAATGAACTCACCATTAATGTAGAGCTGTGGGATGGTGGGCCAATTGGCGTACTCTTTAATTCCCTGTCTGATAGCTGGATCCTCCAGTACATTTACCGTGTGTAATTTTTCAACACCGCTAGCGCGCAAGATATTGACTGCGTTTCCAGAAAATCCGCATTGAGGAAATTGAGCAGTTCCTTTCATGAACAATACGACAGGATGACTGGTAACTATTTCTTTAATTTGTGCTTGGGTATCCATAGATTCTTCCTCTAATGCAATAAAGCGGTAAAAATAATTTGCAACTTCTTACTTGGGATTTTAAGGCTTTAGACCAAAAGAGGTTGCTCTACAGCTTATTTTCGGGCCGAAACCACCCGCTGATGTCCTGAGAGATCTTGGTGGGCTTGGATCTCAGAAAAGCCCGCTGACTTCATCATTTTGATCACAGCATTCGATTGATCAAATCCATGCTCAACTGCAATAAACCCATTGGGAGCAAGAAAAGAGCTTGCCCCTTCAATAATCCTTTGTAGGCAACTGAGGCCATCAGCCTGATCAGTCAAGGCGGTTAGAGGCTCAAATCGCAGATCTCCCTGTAAAAGATGGGGATCTTGCTTGGTGATATACGGCGGATTGCTTAGGATGATGTCAAAGCGCTCCTCTGGGTTTAAGGCTTCATACCAATTACCTTGTGCAAAACGTATCCGAGCTGTTAGATCCAATAGCTCGGCATTTTTTTGTGCGATTGCTAGCGCCTCAAGCGACTGATCGGTTGCCGTGACACCCACTTCAGAGTCAGCGTTTGCGATTGCTAGCGCAATTGCTCCAGAGCCAGTGCCTAAATCTAATATTTTAGGAATGGAGCCGGCTTTCTTAAGTTGTTCAATTTGGCGTAAGCCGATCTCAACGAGTAACTCGGTTTCAGGGCGGGGTATTAATACCCCGGGACCTACTGCGAGTTCAATGTTATGAAATCCTTTTTTACCGACTAAGTAGGCGATGGGATGGCCGGCTAGCCTTTTTGATTCAAGCTCTTGCCACTCTGAAAAGGCATCGCCATTTATTTCAAGATCATCTTTTGAATGTAATGCTGAACGCGGAAGCTGATAGTGCTTATCAAGAACGTGCGCCAGCAAAATACGTGCTTCATTTAGCGGTAGGCGTGTTTGGCTCAAAATGGAGCGCAAACTCAGCTCAGCAGTCATCTTGTTTAGTTATCGCCTAACGCAGCGAGTAACTCGGCTTGATGTTCTGCAGCAAGCGCGTTGCATAGATCATCAATATCGCCATCCATCATGGCATCGATCTTATAGAGAGTGAGATTGATGCGGTGATCAGTAATCCGACCTTGTGGAAAGTTGTAAGTACGGATACGGTCACTACGATCACCAGAGCCAATGAGCGATTTTCTGGTTTGCGCTTCAAGTTGATGCTTTTCTCTTTCGCGAGCGTCCATGATTCTAGAAACTAATACCTTCATCGCTTGCTCACGATTACGGTGTTGACTCCGGTCATCTTGGCACTCCACTACCGTGCCTGTGGGAAGATGGGTAATACGCACTGCCGAATCTGTTTTATTAATATGCTGACCACCTGCGCCCGAAGCCCTGAAGGTGTCGATGCGCAACTCTGCTGGATTAATTTTGACTGCCTCAAGCTCGTCCGCCTCAGGCATTACTGCTACGGTGCATGCAGAAGTATGTATGCGTCCTTGAGTTTCTGTTTGAGGAACACGTTGCACACGATGACCGCCAGATTCAAACTTGAGTCTTGAATACACCGACTGTCCAACTAGGCGTAAGACTACTTCTTTGTAGCCCCCTAGATCGGACTCGGTCGCGCTCACCACTTCAATTTTCCAGCCTTGACGTTCGGCAAAGCGGGTATACATACGCAGCAGATCTCCAGCAAATAGAGCGCTTTCATCTCCACCTGTTCCGGCACGAATCTCTAGAAACACATTGCGCTCATCGTTTTCATCTTTGGGCAGCAACAGTTTTTGGAGAGAAACCTCAAGCTCCTCCATTCTTGCCAACGCTTCTTTTTGTTCCTCATCGGCAAAATCCTTCATTTCGGGATCTTTGCGCATTTCTTCTGCCGCCTGAGCATCAGCCTCCGCTTGCTTATAGAGGCCAAATTGTTCCACCACAGTGGCAATATCGGAATGCTCGCGCGTAAGCTTGCGATAAGCATCCATATCCTTGGTTGCCTCTTCGGAGGTTAAAAGAGAATTGAGTTCAGCTAAGCGCGTGTCTAGATGTTCTAGCTTAGCCCGCATGCTAGGTTTCATCTAATGATCTTCTGGCTTGGAGTGGGAGGTAAATAGTTTTGGTAATAATTTAATTAAGGCATCACGCTCTGCCCCATTGGAATGTTGTAGCGCGTGAAGTGAGCCATGTAAAAATTTATTGGTGAGACCCTGGGCCATAGCACTCAGTACTTCTTGAGGATCATCCCCGCGCATTAAGCGTTTCATAGCGCGCTCTAACTCTAACTGTCTCAGTCTCTCACCTTGTTGCTGAATATCTTGAATGAGTGGTACCGCATTGCGTCCTTGCATCCAATGCATGAAGTTACCAACCCGATCCTCAATAATTGCCTCAGCTTGACTTACTGCTGCCTGTCGCAAACTCGTACCCGTTTGAATCATGACGCCCAGGTCATCTACGGTATACAAGTAAACGTCATCTAATCTTGCAATCTCTGGTTCAAAATCTCTTGGCACAGCCAGATCAATCATCACCATTGGCTTATGACGACGCTGCTTAAGAGCGCTTTCCACCATTCCAAGACCTATGATTGGCAAGGAAGATGCAGTGCTAGAAACAATAATGTCAAATTCATGCAAACGACCCGGGAGCTCAGATAACTTAAAGGATTCAGCTTCAATATTTTGTGTGGCGATCGCATCAGCCAACTCTTGACCGCGTTCAATGGTGCGATTGGCAATAGCCACATTTTTAGGTTTGCGAGCAACAAAATGTGTGGCGCATAAGGAGATCATTTCACCTGCACCGATAAATAGAATTTTTTGCTCAGAAATTTTTTCAAAGATGCGCTCAGATAGGCGAACCGAGGCTGCTGCCATAGAAATAGAGTGCGCACCAATTTCAGTTGAGCCTCGAACCTCTTTGGCAACTGCAAATGTTTTCTGAAATAACTGATTGAGATAGGTACCCAAGACGCCTGCATCATTAGCAGTGCGAACGGCATCTTTCATTTGACCAAGAATCTGGGTTTCACCAATAACCATTGAATCTAATCCACAGGCCACTCTAAAAGCATGGCGCACAGCATCAGATTGAGGTAGGGAATAGATATGTGGTTCTAAACTACTTGGCGCCAATTGTTGTGTTTTCGCTAACCAATCAAATGTGGCCTCATGAAGGAGGCTAGCAGCGCTCGCATCATTTGCGGCGCAATAGACTTCAGTGCGGTTGCAGGTCGACAAAATAGTGGCTTCGGGCAGCCCAGATTGATTCGCCCCCAGCAAATGTTGGCGGAGATCATGCAACGCTTCTTGAAGAAATTCAGGGTCAAAGGCAACCTTTTCCCGAATGGCGACCGGCGCTGTGTGATGATTGATGCCGAGTGTCAACAACTTCATAATCGTGATTATAGATTTGATGGCTCAATTAATGGGGGTAAGAATGGGGTTTTTGGCTTTTCTGCTGATTGGGGGTGGATCTGGGGCTGCTGCCTGGATTTTTTACCCTGGGCGATCCAAAAATGCGAACGCCATTCGTTTTTTAATGGTCATCGTTCTGGGATTCATAGCTGCGATGGCGAGCTCGCTGCTAGGTCAATACGGCGGCTATTTTCAATCTGGACAAATGCTAGAGTGGGCAAGCGCGATTGTCGCGGCCTGCTTTACAGGGATCTGTTTTACCGCCTTAGCTAAATAAGTCTTCTTGAGTGCCCTGGGTAGGGTTCTGTGAAGTGGTGGTAACCCACTGGATAGGCTCCAAACCCTGTTTTATAAGCCATTCATTTGTTTTCTTGAAATGTTGGCAGCTACCCTTATCTCCCGGCTCAAGAAATGGCGTCTTGGTTTTATAGACGCCTAGTCCAGATGGGTGGGAGGATTGCAAGATCAGCGCCTTCTGGCAATGAGTGCTCTCGGATGAAATGAGGGGTAATTTAGATTGTGCATGACCACCCCACAGTAACCATACGAGAGAGGGCTTTTTTAATGCTAGCGCTCGAATGAGATGATCCACTAGATCCTTCCATCCTAAATTGGTATGGCTGCCCGCTTCCCCCAATTGAACGCTCAACGCAGTGTTTAATAGAAGCACACCTTGCCTAGCCCAATCATGAAGATCACCATGGGTAAGCGTGCCAAACCCCTCAATCGTAAGTGCTTTACTAATGTTGCGAAGTGAGCTTGGAAACTCCCGAGAATGTATTGAAATCGATCTGGGTATTGAAAATGCCAAACCTTGCGCTAAACCTGGAGAGTGATAGGGATCTTGACCAATAATGACCACCTTTACTTGATCAACAGGAGTGAGGCTTAAGGCTTTAAAAAAGTGTTGTGGCTCCGGTCTGACGCTGGAATAGTTTTGTTCAAGAAGTGCCTGAACATTTTTTTTAAGCTGCTTCCACGAGTCGGATTCTAAATATTCGCCTAGTAACTCACGCCAGTCTGGTGGAATATCGTCTTTAGAGAAAGAAGGCATTAGCGATTTGAGTGCGGTTTTGCAGGGAGAAGTTCGTACTGTAAAGGTGCATGTGTTGATTGAAGGATCAGGCTACGCTCATACTCCAGATCATCGCGATAAAACAATAGAGTGGCACCTTCATTTTCTGCAAGACTGCCTAATAACTTATCCCATCTCGCGCTGGTAACACGCTGACCATTGATGCTCGCCAGCAAATCTCCAGGAGCTAGGCCTGCTGCCTGTGCAGCTCCCCCATCTAGGATATGAGTGACCTTTAACCAACCCTGGCTATCGGTGTGTCGCATACCTAATCGCAACTTTACTTTTTCCAGTTTCGTTAATGATTTGGGTTTGACCGAAACAGTCGATGAAGCTATCCATTTTTGCAAGGGAATGTCTTGTGTACCAAAGATATAGCGGACTTTGATATCTTTCCAGACTTTTGTAAAGCCATCTCCCAATAATTCATGAATCAGTGTATCTAGGCCATCTTCGGAAATGCCATGAAGAGTGAGACCATGTTGTTGCCATATCAGACGCATCAAATCATCCAGTGATTTTTTATTACTTGTGAATGCTCTGATTTGTAAATCCAGGCCTAATGCCAAGAGCGCACCCTTACCGTAATAACTTACAACAGCATTAGGTGTGTTTTCGTCGGCCTGATAGTACTTAGTCCAAGCATCAAAAGAGCTGTCAGCGATGCTTTGTTTATTTCGTCCTGGGCCGCGCAAGACATTATTCCAGTTATCGGCAACCAGCTTAAGGTAGGTTGATAAATCGATTCGCTTACTGCGAAAGAGTTGTAAATCATCGTAATAACTGGTGAATCCCTCAAATAACCAAAGTAGACATGTGAGATTTCGATTGCCAAGATCGTAGGGTTGAAATGCTTTTGGTTGTATGCGTTTTACCAGCCAAGCATGAAAATATTCATGACTGCATAAGCCTAAGAATTCTCGATAACTTACTTCATCAAGCGGAGCATTTTTTTGTGGAATTTGGTCGCGTCGACACAGGAGCGCTGTGCTATTGCGGTGTTCTAAACCACCATAACCATTTAAGACAGCATTGACTAGGAATAGAAAATGCTTAAAAGGGGCTTTGCGGGATTTTGGTTCAAAAAGATCGATTGTCGCAGTACAAATCGCTTGTAAGTCCTTAACAAGACGATCGGCATCAAGCGGATGCACGCAACCCTGAACAGCCATATAGTGTGGCGTGCCATTGGCGGCCCAGCGCAGCATCTGAAACTCACCCATAGCAACAGGGTGATCAATCAGATCATCATAATTTTTGGCTAGATAGAATCCAAAGCCACGCTGATCAGTTTTGGCGACCGCTAAGCTTGTTTGTACCGTCCAATGTTCGGCGTAGGCTTCTTGTGGACAAATGATGGCGAGAGAGCAGGGAGTATTCGATTGACCTTTGACCTCAAGACAAAGACTAGTGGCATTAAAAAACGCACGCTCAGTATCAAGGTAGGCTGCCCGTACAGAGTTATCAAATGCATAGATAGTTGTCATGACTTCTACAGCACTATCAAGCGGGGGAAGGCGCCATTGATTGTTATCAATACGCTCTAAGGCAATTTCTTTTTTTGTGGGAGCGACGCTATATGCTGCGATTGTTTCAATCTGTTTTGAGAAGTCTCGAATGAGATAACTACCAGGGATCCAAGCAGGCATTTGGATAACTTGCCCATTGGGGTCGGGATGCGCAATGTGGAGTTTTACCTGAAAGCGATGACCATGGAGGTCTGCTGGCCAAACGGTGTACTGAATTGCTGGCAGATCGTTGGTATTAATCATGGGTATAGGTTATTTCAAAGTGGCAAATTTCTTTTCAATGTCGCTAATCTGTACTGCTCCTGGAAAGCGGCTGCCATCGGTAAAGAAAATGGTTGGAGTGCCAGTAATGCCATAGGTTTTGGCAAAGGTCATGTTCTTATCTAAAGGATTTGCGCAATCAGATTTACCGTTTGGTGTGACGCCGTTGATCATCCAGTCTGTGTAGGCTTTATTGGGGTCGGTAGCGCACCATATCTGCTTTGACTTTTGCAGTGAATCGGCAGAAAGAATCGGGATGAGGTAGGTATAAATCGTGACATTGTCCAATTGCTGTAGTGATTTTTCGAGACGCTTGCAGTAGCCGCAATTGGGGTCAGAAAAAATTGCTAATTGTCGAGCGCCATTGCCTCGAACGACCTTAAAGGCATTCGCTTGGTTTAAGTCGGTCCATTTAATGCGATTTAAATCAGCCTGTCGTTGCTCCGTAATATTCTTGCCTGACGCAATTTCAATGATTTCACCCTGAATTAAATATTTGCCGGAGACATCGGTATAAAAAATATCGTTGCCGACGAGTACCTCGTAAATCCCAGAAACTGGGCTAGGGCTCACACTTCTTACTTTGGCATTTGTACCTAATTTTTTCTGAATCTCTGTTTTAATTTGCTGCTCTGCTTGTGCGCAGGCAGGGGTGGAAAATAGCAAGCCAAAACACATTAATGTGCAGGTCGAGATCAATAAATATAAATATCTAGTCAAAATGAATTTCTCCAAGTGCGCGTTCAATGAGGCGCTGTTTGATAAAGTGACTTTGATTGACAAGACCTAATCCCCAGTTGCGCAATTGTTTCTCTGTTGCACTATTTCCGGAAAACAGCTTTTTGAGCTTGTCGGTTACCCACAGGAGGGCGCTGGTATCTCCCTGTCTTTGTCGCTCGTAACGACGCAGTAATGTGAGATCAGAAAGCGCACGAAATGATTCACGCTTTTTGTAAATATTGAGAAGTACAGCAACATCACGCAAGCCTAGGTTTAAGCCTTGTCCGGCCAAAGGATGCATCACGTGTGCGGCATCCCCGATAAGGGCAACTTTAGGATTAGACTCAGGGCCGATAAACCGTGAGGCGCGAATCTTTCTCAATGGAAATGCTGCAGGGGTTGAATGTAGGGTAAGCTCTCCAAGCTGTTTGGAGATGGCACCATTGGCGATCGAAGAAAAACGCTCAAGCCACTGCTCTTGAGTGAGTTGTAATAATTCGGATGCATGCACAGGCGAAGTCGACCAGACCATGGAAACTTGCTTGTTGGGCAAAGGTAGCATTGCCACAATATCTCCACCGGGAAGAAACCACTGAAAGGCAGTTTCAAGGTGAGGGTATGTGCATATCCAGTTGGCAACAACAGCACTTTGTTGGTAACTTTCTTCGCTAGCGCTAATGCCGATTTCAGAGCGAAGTGGTGAATTCGCTCCATCTGCAGCAATAACCAGTTGGGCGCAAATGGTGGCACCACTTTTTAAATGGAGGGTGCTACCACTATTTTCTACATCTATTTTTTCTACAACATCGGCGATGCGATCCAATTTATTCTGAAAGCGAGCAGCTTGATCGAGTGTGTGTTCTATGAGATTGGATTCACCTATCCAAGCAAGTTGCGGAGTGCCTGCTTCAAATGCAGAAAGGTGTAGCTGATCATTTTTTTCACCACGATCACCGTATATACGCATGTCTCTGACCACTTGAAGGCGATGGTGATCGAGCGCATCCCATACCTGAAGAGAGGCAAGCAGTTTTTGCGTGCTTGGTGAAAAGGCGTAAATTCTTTGACCCCATTGGGTGCCCTGAGGGTTTGGGGTGGCTTGATTGAGATCGGGGGCAATTTCTGCTGTTTGAAGCCCAAGTTGTGCCATTCCCAGGGCGCAGGCCTTTCCAGCGATGCCGCCCCCTATCACCGCAACGTCAACAGAACGCGTTTGCGATGAATTGACGGCTTTTGGGGGTATTTGTTTTTGGTGAACTTCTGACATAACTCGATGATATCGAAACCAGCCCCTTTACAATAAAGCCATGTCTTTGAAATGTGGCATCGTCGGCCTGCCTAATGTCGGCAAATCTACCCTCTTTAACGCGCTTACCAAGGCTGGAATCGCTGCGGAAAACTACCCTTTCTGCACGATTGAGCCCAATGTTGGTGTCGTGGAGGTTCCTGACCCCCGTCTAGCTGCTCTGGCGCAGATCGTAAAGCCTGAGCGCATACTGCCAGCCGCAGTCGAGTTTGTCGACATTGCAGGTTTAGTGGCTGGCGCCTCAAAAGGCGAAGGCTTGGGAAATCAGTTCCTAGCCAATATTCGAGAAACAGATGCCATTACCCATGTGGTGCGCTGTTTTGAGGATCCCAATGTGGTTCACGTAGCGGGCAAGATTGATCCTATCGCTGACATCGGGGTCATTGATACCGAATTGGCGCTTTCAGATTTGGCAACAGTAGAAAAGACGCTGGCTCGCTCTAGCAAGGCGGCTAAGTCGGGCAATGATAAAGAGGCAGCCGCTTTAGTTGCAGTACTGACTAAAGTTCAGGCGCATCTCGATTCCGCGCAACCAGTTCGAAGCTTAGAGCTCACGGATGAAGAAAAAGTCCTCATTAAACCTCTTTGCCTAATTACCGCCAAGCCGGCTATGTATGTGGCCAATGTGAAGGAAGACGGGTTTGAAAATAATCCGCATCTAGAAGCAGTCAAGCAGCATGCTGCTAAAGAAAAAGCCCCTGTCGTTGCGGTTTGCGCTGCGATTGAAGCAGAAATTGCCGATCTTGATGATGCTGACAAAGCAGAATTTTTAGCGGATCTTGGAATGAGTGAGCCAGGATTGGATCGCGTGATTCGCGCAGGATATGCATTGCTAGGATTGCATACTTACTTTACCGCTGGTGTGAAAGAGGTGCGTGCATGGACTATTCACCAAGGTGATACAGCGCCACAAGCTGCTGGAGTGATTCATACCGATTTTGAACGCGGGTTTATTCGTGCGCAAACGATTTCTTATGATGACTTTATCCAGTATCAAGGTGAATCTGGAGCAAAAGAGGCTGGCAAAATGCGCGCCGAAGGCAAAGAGTATGTTGTCAAGGATGGCGATGTTTTGAACTTCTTGTTTAACGTTTAAATCACCTTAAAACTGCTTTACCAAATGAAAAAGCCTTGAGTTCAAGGCTTTTTTCTTAATGAAGTTAGAGAAACTGACTTAGGTTGATTTTGCTGCTTTCTCTAAGCATTTAGAAATCTCTTCGTATCTCTTGATCGCAAGCTTGGTTGGTAGCACTTCCTTTTTACGCCCATCTTCATTGGCAGCCATTTTGATATAGCCCATTGCGCTGAGATTTTTCAAGCGTCCATGAAGGGTTGCCTGGGATCCAAGATTGGATAGAGAGATGAGATCGCCCACTAAAACAGGTTTTTTTTCGAAGGCTGAACTCACAATTTTGTCCAACAAACTTTCTTCTGTGCAGTCGAGTTTTTTGCCAGGATTCATTCGATCAAGCGCATCAATCAGATTAAGAAAGCGAATATAAGGGGACTGCTTAGGGTTTGACATACTGGTAATGATTGATATGAATGCTATGGTTGCTATGAATAGATGCAGTGTATTCCTATTGCAACCATCAGGCAATTGATGAGAGTCAATGAATGAGATATCCACATTGAATTTGATGACAATATTTTCACTTATCCGGACTGGGATCGTAGGCTGCTTAATCAGTGCATTTGCTTATGCCCTTCTCTTTTACTCGAACGCATGGCTGACTAGTGAGTTGGTATTTAGCTCGGGAGTCAATTGGATTTACTTGCCAGCTGGGCTACGATTATTTTTAACCCTGATATTTGGTTTGCCGGGCGCTATTGGTATTGGGGTTGCCTCATTTTTAATTAGCTATGCTGGAGCACTGCCACATGACTTGGTTCTGTGTATAGGAACTGGCGTCATTTCGGGATTTGCGCCATATCTAGCAAGGCTCATTATTTTTAGCAATATCAAGCTAGAGCCTGATTTAAGCAATCTTAGCCTACCGAATTTATTAGTTTGTATTTTCTTGTATGCACTGCTATGTGCGGGACTCCATCAAGCTTGGTATAGGCTAATGGGGCTGGAGGATAGCGGAAGTTTGAATCACTTTGCTGTGATGTTTGTAGGTGATGTTTTAGGTTCTCTCTTGCTCATCTCTCTTATTAAGGCGAGCTTAGATTTTTTACGCCGAACTGGCCGCTTGGGCAGACTGAGTTAGCTTAAGAAAATAATTCGCTTAATGCGACGCCAGGGTCAGCAGAGCGCATAAAGGCCTCACCAACCAAAAACGCATTAACAGCGTTCTCTCTCATTAGTTGGACATCTGCACGAGTCAAGATTCCTGATTCAGTCACCAAAGTTTTATTTTTAGGTACGGCAGATAAAAGAGAGAGTGTTGTTTGTAGGGTTACCTCAAAGGTTTTTAGATTGCGATTATTTATCCCAAGCAAAGGTGTATTCAGTTCAAGCGCTTGCTCTAGTTCTGCGCCATCATGTACTTCTACCAATACATCTAGTCCCAATTCATGGGCACAGGCCTCTAATTCTTTCATTTGATTTAATTGCAGACATGCCACGATGAGCAAAATCGCATCTGCGCCAATTGCGCGGGCTTCATAAACTTGGTAGGGGTCTATCGTAAAGTCTTTGCGTAGCACGGGAATGCTACATGCTGCTCTGGCCTGTTGCAGATAGTCGTTATGTCCTTGAAAGTAATCTACATCGGTTAGTACAGATAAGCAGGCGGCACCATGTTTTTCATAAGACTGAGCAATTTCTGCTGGTAAAAAGTTCTCACGCAAGACGCCTTTACTTGGACTTGCTTTTTTGATCTCTGTGATGACGCCGGGTTTGCCAGCAGCAATTTTTTCATTAATAGACTGAATAAAACCTCTAGGCTGCAGCAGCGCATCTCGATTGTTTGCTTCAGCCTGTTCACGCTGATTAGCGAGTGATACTTTTCGCAGGCAGTTAGCCACTTCAAGCTTTTTTGTTGCAACAATTTTTTCGAGAATATCACTCATAAATCAATATTTATTTTGCTTGGGTTGCGGCAACAAAGGCATCTAATTTTTGACGGGCGGCACCAGTTGCAATAGCAGATTTTGCTTTGCTGATTCCGCTACCGATGTCGGGCGTAATGCCTGCAACATATAGAGTTGCGCCTGCATTGAGGCACACAATATCACTTGCTGGACCAGGTATGTTATTGATGACATCGAGCACAATTTTCTTGGACTCTTCTGCATTAGCAACCTTGAATCCAACTGTAGGGGCTGTATTCAAACCAAAATCACTTGGATGAATTTCGTATTCACGCACGGCGCCATCTTTAAGTTCGCCAACAAGAGTGGGTCCCTCAAGGGAAATTTCATCAAGACCATCGCGACCATACACCACCAACGCATGTTCCATGCCCAGTGCTTGTAAGACCCGTGCTTGAATGCCTACAAGATCAGGGTGAAATACGCCCATCAGAATACGTTTGGCATCCGCAGGATTGGTGAGCGGCCCTAAGATATTAAAAATGGTGCGTACGCCTAATTGCTTGCGAATAGGCACTACATTTTTCATGGCCGGATGGTGATTTGGGGCGAACATGAAGCCTGCGCCCACATTAGAGATGCAGGCTGCTACCTGTTCAGCTGAGAGGGCGAGATTTACGCCTAAAGCCTCAAGTACGTCTGCGCTTCCTGATTTGCTACTCACGCTACGATTGCCATGTTTGGCAATTTTTGCACCAGCAGCGGCTGCAACAAACATCGCTGCCGTAGAAATGTTAAATGTGTGAGCGCCATCACCGCCGGTGCCCACTACATCAACCAAGTGACTGCGGTCATTCACAGTTACTGAGGTAGCAAACTCACGCATGACCTGAGCTGCGGCCGCAATTTCACCAACAGTTTCTTTTTTGGTGCGCAGAGCAACTAGCAAGCCTGCTACGAGTTCAGGCGACATTTCGCCGCTCATGATGAGGCGCATCATTTCGGTCATTTCATCATGAAAAAGTTCGCGATGTTCAATGCAACGTTGTAGTGCTTCTTGTGGGGTGATTGACATGATGCTGTGGCTTGGTTATTTGTTTTGTAAAAAGTTTTTCAGTAGTGCATGACCATGCTCGGACAAAATAGATTCCGGATGAAACTGAACGCCTTCTACAGCAAGTTCTTTGTGGCGCACGCCCATGATTTCTCCATCCGAAGAAGTTGCTGTTATTTCTAGGCATGCAGGTAGCGAACTTTTCTCTATTGCCAAAGAATGGTAGCGGGTGACTTTAAAAGGGTCTGGTAGGTTTTTAAATACCCCAACACCAGTGTGATGGATGTTGTCGGTCTTGCCGTGCATGACTTTTTGAGCACGGATGATCTTGCCACCAAAAGCCTCACCAATCGCTTGATGTCCTAGGCACACGCCCAAAATAGGAATTTTTCCCGCATATTGTTTGATAGTCTCAACAGAAATTCCTGCCTCAGCAGGACTACATGGTCCAGGAGAAATACAGATGCGTGCAGGGTTAAGTTTTGCAATCTCACCAACAGCAATCTCATCGTTACGAAATACTTTTACTTCTTCTCCTAGTTCAGCAAAATATTGCACTAGGTTGTAAGTGAATGAGTCATAGTTATCAATCATGAGAAGCATCAAGACCTCCTTGCACCAAATCAGCCGCCGTTAAGACAGCACGGGCTTTTGCCTCAGTTTCTTTCCACTCTGCAGTTGGATCTGAGTCAGCAACTACGCCGGCGCCAGCCTGAGAGTGGAGCATCCCATTGCGAATGACACCAGTACGAATGGCAATTGCGACGTCCATATCTCCCGAAAAAGAAAGGTAACCAACAGCGCCACCATAAACACCACGCTTCACAATTTCCATCTCATCAATGATTTCCATGGCGCGAATTTTGGGTGCGCCAGATAATGTACCGGCCGGAAATGTAGCGCGCAGTACATCCATATTGCTCATATTGTCTAAAAGGTCGCCTTCAACTGAGCTAACAATGTGTTGGACATGAGAATATTTCTCGATCGACATGGAGTCGGTCACTTTGACAGAGCCAGTCTTAGCAATACGACCAACATCATTGCGAGCAAGATCAATCAACATGACATGTTCTGCAATTTCTTTTGGGTCGGCCAGCAGTTCTTTTGCTAAGCGCTCATCTTCTTCTGGATTTGCGCCACGAGGCCGAGTGCCTGCCAGGGGTCTGATGGTCACAATCTTTTCTGCCCCTCGCTTTTCTTGGCGAACAAGAATTTCTGGAGAGGATCCGACAATTTGCATATCGCCAAAATCATAAAAATACATATAAGGCGATGGATTTAAGGAGCGCAATGCCCTGTAAAGGGCCAGTGGTGAATCGGTAAAAGGCTTGCTAATACGCTGACCAATAACAACCTGCATGCAATCGCCAGCCAAAATATATTCTTTGGTTTTGCGCACTGCGTCTTCAAAGTCAGCCGACTTAAATTTACGAATTAACTCTGTTTTTGTGCTTGCCAATGAGGGAGGCACGCTGACTTGTTTATGAAGACAGGCAAGCAATTCTTTTAGGCGAGCCTGACCTCTTTCAAAGCTATTAGCATTTCCTGGATCTGCATAGACGATGAAATAAATTTTTCCTGCTACGTTATCAATGACTGCTAACTCTTCAGTCAACATGAGTTGAATGTCAGGAACGCCTAGTTCATCAGGCAAATCATGCTTGGCCAGACGAGATTCAATATAGCGAACGGTGTCATAACCAAAGTAACCCGCCAGACCACCACAAAAACGTGGAAGGCCAGGTTGTACGGCTACTCTAAATCTTTTGAAATAGGAGTCTACGAATTCAAGGGGATTATCGGTGTTGGTTTCAACCACTTTGCCATCCGTTACCACTTCGTTAATGGGTTTGGATGGGGTACCTACAGTGCGAATAATCGTTTTGGCTGGCAAGCCAATAAACGAGAAACGCCCAAAACGCTCACCACCAAGTACAGATTCCAGAAGGTAAGTATTTTGCTTGCCAAATGATTGAGTCAGTTTGACATATAAAGAGAGTGGAGTTTCAAGGTCTGCTAACACCTCCTTGACAAGAGGTATGCGGTTAAAACCTTGCTTAGCTAAAGCATCAAATTCTTGTTGTTGCATTAGGCTTTTCCTGAATTTCCTAAGGCGCCTAATTCTGTTCGCATTGCGCTAATGACTTGAGCGTAATTGTCTTGTCCAAAAATAGCGGAGCCAGCTACAAAAGTATCAGCGCCTGCTTTTGCCACTTGCGCGATGTTGTCGACCTTGATGCCACCGTCGACTTCTAAACGAATTTTTCTACCGGTTTCGGCAGCATAGCGATCTAGGCGTGTGCGTACTTGGGTAATTTTTTGGAGCGTGCTTGGTATGAAAGATTGCCCGCCAAAACCAGGATTCACTGACATGAGTAAAACCAAGTCAATGAGATCAAGTGTGTGATCTAGATGATCAAGCGGTGTCGCAGGATTGAACACCAGACCAGATTGACAACCTTGATCACGAATTAAATTTAATGTGCGATTGACGTGTGGACTAGCTTCAGGGTGAAAGCTAATGAGATTGGCGCCTGCTTTAGCAAAATCGGGAACGATACGATCTACCGGTTCAATCATCAAATGCACATCAATGACGGCGGGTGCCCCATTCTTTTGGGTATAGGGGCGAATGGCCTCACAGACCAAAGGGCCAATGGTGAGGTTGGGAACGTAATGGTTATCCATCACATCAAAGTGAATCCAGTCAGCCCCGGCGGTCAAGACCTCTTGTACTTCTTTGCCCAGACAGGCAAAGTCGGCCGACAAAATTGAAGGGGCTATCAAATATTGATGCTCGGACAAGGTATTTTTGCTTTCCATCCCTAGATTCTAGCTTGCAGTTGGCCTTGGGATGGAGCAGAATTCGTGCATGAATCCCCATGAAATCAGCATTACCGTCAAGACTCAGTATCTTCCGGACCAATCAGACCCCGATAATCGCCAATTTGCCTTCGCTTATACCGTCACGATCCGTAATACCGGGTCTGCCAGTATCCAGTTGATTGCTCGTCATTGGTTTATCACCGATGGTGACAATGATGTTCAGGAGGTTCGTGGGCTTGGAGTGGTTGGTCAGCAGCCATTATTGCGTTCTGGCGAGCATTTTGAGTACACCAGTTGGGCTACCTTGCCAACGCCTGCTGGAACCATGCGTGGAGAGTATTTTTGCGTCACAGAGGACGCCCAGTTTTTCCAAGCGCCCATCCCGGAGTTTGCTCTCGTGATGCCCAGGACCCTGCATTAATAAGCAAAAGATTATTTTTTGCCTTTGCCAGTCCAAAGGACAATAAACAGCAAAAGTCCCAAGGCAATAGCGCCTTCGATGACAAACAGAAGCATTGGGTACTCATCTAGTAAATTAGCGATCATGATTTCTCAAATTAGATGGTTTTTAATAAGTGTATTCGCTATTGTGATAGCTGGCTTGATCGCAGGATGTTCAACGCCATCAACTCGTGGCTCAGGATATCGGCCAGGTTCTTTGGGAGCTTCCCCATCCTCCTACAGTTCATCAATTGCCAGTTTTAGTGCAGTTTCTTGGCAGGCATTACCTGGTTGGCAAGACGATGATTTGACTGCGGTATGGTCAGCTTGGCTTAAGAGTTGTGACGCTCTTCGCAGACGTACAAGCGAAATCAATTGGCGGCAGGCTTGCACACAAGCAAATAGTGTTTCTAGCCGCGATGCCCAAGCGATACGCCGCTATTTTGAAAATTATTTTCAAGCGTATGAAGTTCGTAATAGCTCTGGAAGTGAAGTGGGTTTAATCACTGGTTATTACGAGCCAGTGATGAATGGCTCGCTGACAAGAACTTCTATTTACAACATTCCACTGTATGCCTATCCAAATGTGTGGAAAAAAAATAAACCCAATCCCGGCCCAGCTCGGGCGGAACTAATGAGCTCAGGAATGCTCAAGGGCTCTGAAATTGCTTGGGTTCAAGATCCTGTTGCAGCTGCTTTTATGCAAATCCAGGGATCTGGAAAAATTCGTTTAGATGATGGTCGTGTAGTGCGTCTTGGATATGCAGGCACTAATGACCAGCCGTTTAAATCTTTTGCACAATGGCTCCTTGATCGCAAAGAAATTACGCGCAGCGAAGCTACTATGCAGGGTATCTCGCAATGGGCTAAGCGCAATCCTGATCGCGTGAATGAGATGCTCAACGCTAACCCGCGCTTTGTATTTTTTAAAGAGTTGCCTGGTAACGTAGATCCAGATTTGGGTCCTATAGGTGCGCTTGGCGTTCCATTAACTGCTGAGCGTAGTATTGCCGTTGATCTTCAGGCGCTACCACTGGGGGCGCCAGTATTTTTAGCAACCACCAGGCCGCTAAGCAGTCAGGCTCTGCAAAAACTAGTGGTTGCGCAAGATACTGGTAAAGCTATTGTGGGTGGGGTCAGAGCTGATTACTATTGGGGTTCGGGCGAATCTGCTGGAGAGTTGGCGGGTCGGATGAAACAAAATGGCAAGATGTGGTTATTGTTGCCGCGTTAATAAACGATGAACTTGAAAGAAAAAACGATGAGTTATAAAACCATTTTGACTGAGGTAGAGGGTAAGGTTGCCACTATTACATTACATCGCCCTGAAGTACTAAATGCATTGAATAACCAGTTGATGGATGAACTCGGTGAGGCTTTATTAGGATTTGATACGGATGACAATATTGGCTGCATCATTATTACGGGCAGTGAAAAAGCTTTCGCTGCTGGTGCAGATATTGCATCTATGGCCAAACAAAATCTTCAAGATGTTTATCGCAATAATTTTATTTCCAGCAACTGGGAGCACTTACTAAAAGTGCGTAAGCCTGTGATAGCTGCCGTATCTGGTTATGCATTGGGTGGCGGTTGTGAATTGGCGATGATGTGCGACACCATCATGGCAGCAGACAATGCCAAATTTGCTCAACCAGAAATCAAATTAGGCATTATTCCTGGTGCGGGAGGCACGCAACGCTTGCCACGCGCCATATCTAAAGCAAAGGCGATGGATCTTGCCTTAACAGGGCGCATGATGGATGCTGCTGAGGCAGAGCGCTCTGGCTTAGTGTCACGGATATTTCCAAAAGCGGATTTGCTCAAAGAAGTCAAAGCCATTGCGAAAGACATCGCTGATATGCCTTTATTGACAACGATGATGGTGAAGGAGGCGGTGAACACTGCTTATGAAACGACATTGTCACAAGGCATTCATTTTGAGCGACGCTTGTTCCATGCTTGCTTTGGAACCAATGATCAAAAAGAAGGTATGGCAGCGTTTATCGAAAAACGCCCAGCCCAATTTACCAATTCTTAATTTCTTGATTAGTTTTGTGCCAGATAGCGTTGAGCTAGTTTGACCCAATAGCTCACGCCTACTGGGATGAGTGCATCATTAAAGTCGTAAGAGGGGTTATGGAGGTGGCATGGGCCCATGCCATGTCCTACAGAGCGATGATCTCCATCGCCATTGCCCAAGAAGACGTAGCAACCAGGCTTATCTAGCAACATAAATGCAAAATCTTCAGCGCCCATGGTTGGATCAATCGAGGTATTCACATTTTGTTTGCCCACCAACTCACTCATCACTTCGCTGGCAAACTCCACCTCTTTTTCATGATTGATTAAGGGTGGATAGTTGCGATCAAATCGAATATCAACCTGACAATCAAATGCGCATGCAACGTTATGGGCAATCTCACGCAAACGTTGCTCAATTAAATCTAAAACATCTAGGGTAAAGGTGCGAACAGTGCCGCCAATAAAAGCACTATCTGGAATCACGTTACTGGTTTCGCCTGCATGAAATTGTGTAACAGAGAGCACGGCAGCATCTACAGGTCTTTTATTGCGTGTGATGATGCTCTGTAGCGCTGTGACAACCTGGGCGCCTGCGAGCACCGGATCAGCGCTATTGTGGGGAAGGGCGGCATGTCCGCCTCTCCCGGTGACTGTGATTTCAAAAGTGTTGCTTGAAGCCATCATTGGGCCAGCGGTAACGCCAAAATGACCCTCCGATAACCCAGGCCAGTTGTGTAGTCCGAAGACCGCATCACAAGGAAATTGCTCAAATAAGCCATCCTTGATCATCTCGCGTGCACCCGCACCACCTTCTTCTGCAGGTTGGAAAATGAAAATAACAGAGCCTTTAAAGTCTCGATGATTTGAGAGATATTGAGCGGCGCCCAGAAGCATCGCGGTATGACCATCATGACCGCAGGCGTGCATTTTTCCGGGATTGCGTGAAGTATGGGCAAAGTTATTGTGTTCTTGTAGTGGAAGCGCATCCATATCAGCTCGCAACCCAATCATTTTGCCTGGACCGAGCTCACCATCTAATTTCCCAACCACACCTGTTTTACCCATGCCCCTAAAAACGGAGATACCCCAACACGATAACGCCTCTGCCACTAGATCTGAGGTACGAGTTTCTTCGAAACGTAATTCGGGGTGTGCGTGTAGATTGCGACGGATTTCTTGAATTGCTTCTGCGGAATCTACTATTTCAGGAAGTAAATGCATACCTTCATCTTAGCCCAAAGTGACCGAGTACGCTCACTTGCAATCTATTGACCTCATATAAACGAGCAATAACAATACTTTTCTTATTTTGGTAATTGAATGTGCTGTGCAGCAAATTGAAGTGCTGCAAGAGAATAGGGGCTGTTACTTTGTTTTTGCAAAGCCAACGGTAGGGTTGGGATCATTCCCAAAAATGGAGCGTCAATACGATCTTGCAAGGATTGAATGTTCTCGTTCAATAGACTCATTTCTTGAGCAAGAGCGTTAGCAACCCAGCCTGCAATTTTCATTTTGCGAGTTTTGATTGCTTCTATAGTGAGTAGTGCATGGTTAAGGCAACCCAATTTCATACCTACAACCACAATGATGGGCAAATCGATCTTTTGCGCAAAATCTGCCAAGCTTTCATGATCATTTAATGGGACGATAAATCCACCCGCACCCTCAACAACCACAAAATCATTCTCATTTTGAATGCCTGTAAAGGACTCAAGTAATTTATTAACGTTCAGTTCAATGCCATTTGCCTTTGCAACTATGTGAGGTGCTGCAGGTGCATCCAATACAAAGGGACAGATTGATTGTGTTTGAGGCAAATTTGAAGCAGCTCGTAAAGTTTCAATATCTTCGTTGATGTATTCCCCATTTTGTCCCTGGTATGTACCAGCAACTACGGGTTTGAAGCCGAATGCATTTCGACCCAGCTCTCGCAATTTCAGAATTAAAGCGCCAGATACTAAAGTTTTGCCAACTTCAGTATCAGTGCCTGTAACGAAATACCCTGTTTTCAACGTCATTACAGTTTTTTCTCAAGAATATGACGTTCAATAGATTGCAATGTCTGTATCAAGGCTCGCAACTCGTCTTCGCTGTGACTTGCGGAAAAGGTCACTCTCAAGCGAGAACTACCAATTGGAACGGTCGGTGGTCGAATTGCTGGAATCCAATATCCTGCGTCATCAAGTAATTTTGCCGCCAATAATGCACTTGCATTGCTTCCCAGTATTAGTGGTTGTATGGGGGTGCATGAGGATATCTTTTCCCAGGTTGAGAAATGCATTTCCTTTTGCCAAATATCAATTAAGCGATGTAAGTGCGCGCGGCGTTGCTTACCCTCATCTGAGTCAATGATCTCAATACTCTTGAGAAGGGCATGAGCAATGGCTGGAGGGGTGGCGGTGCTGTAAATATAGGGGCGCCCCTTTTGAATCATCCACTCAACAAAGGGATTATGAGCACATATGAACGCACCGCTCACACCGGCCGCTTTACCAAGAGTGCCGACGTAAATGATTCGATCGGAGTAAATATTTTCTTGTTGCAAGATACCGTGACCTTGTTTACCAAGAACACCAAAGCCATGCGCATCATCTACCAATAAAAGGGCATCATATTGCTCGGCAATTTCCAGCAGTTTTTTGATTGGTGCGAGGTCGCCATCCATGCTAAAAACACCATCTGTCACAATAATTTTTTGAGGTCTTTGATCGTTCTTTATTGATTCAATGAATGTTTGCAACTCTGTGTGATCAAATAAAGTTACAGCTGCATTGGTTTGCGCACTGGCTAAGCGAATTCCATCAATGAGTGAGGCATGGTTTAGTTTTGCAGAGTAAATGCTGGTATTGCCTTGGGGAGCTAGTCTGGCAAGACTTGTAATGGCAGTGATATTCGCTAAATAGCCCGTGCTAAAAAATAAAGCTTGCGCTTGCGGAATGTAAGGCGTTTGCAGTGATGCCAACTTTTTTTCTAGTTGCTCATGTGCAATGTTGTGACCGCTAATGAGATGTGAAGCGCCGCTGCCCACCCCATATTTTTCAACGCCTTCGGTCAGTGCTTTGGCAATTTCTGGGTGATTGGCAAGACCCAAATAATCGTTGCTGCAAAAAGCTTTTAGTTCTCGACCGCTAACCAATATATTGGGATTGCATGCAGAGGATGTCGTGCGTAATTTGCGTTTTAGCAATTGCTGATCTAGATCGGCAATTTGATCTTGTGCAAGTTTGAGGGCGCCAAATGTCGAAATCGCTTTAGACATCTAAAACCTGATTTAATGCGCGTTGTATAGATTGCCCCATTTGCACAGTTTCTTGTTGAGTGAGAACGTAAGGTGGCATAACGTAAATCGTATTGCCAATAGGGCGAACTAATGTGCCTGTAGTTAAGCACTTGGCGAACACTTCACGTGGAAAAGTGCTGATATTTTTTATTGCAGATGGCTTTACATCAAATGCCAAAATCATGCCTTGTTGACGCCAGTGCTCAATGCGTGGATCAGTTTTAGCCCATGCAAACGCATCGGCCAGTTCTTGTGAGCGAGCAATATTTTTTTCAATGACTTTTTCTGTTTCAAATATCTCTAGGCAGGCTAATGCAGCAGCACAAGCTAGTGGGTTACCTGTGTATGAATGTGAATGTAAAAATCCATGACGAATTTGATCTTGATAAAAAGCTCGATAAATTTTTTCTGTTGTCATACACAATGACAATGGTAAATAACCGCCGCTGATTCCTTTGGAAAGCGTTAGAAAGTCAGGCCAAATATTGGCATGTTCACAAGCAAAAAATTTACCGCTGCGCCCGCATCCCACCGCGATTTCATCAGCAATCAAATGAACTTGGTAGCGTTCACAAAGCTCTTTTATTAAGCGTAAATATTGCGGTGAATGCATGGCCATTTGACCTGCACATTGCACGAGTGGCTCTACTACAATCGCGGCAATATGTTCATGCTCTTTTGCAAAAAGTTGCTCAACTTCTTTTGCTGCATTGTTAGCAACATCCTCTGCACTCTCGCTAGCTTTTGCTTTACGAGCATCTGGTGAAGTCACTGTGTAAACATCTTGTAAAAGGGATCCATAGGCCTCTCGGAAAATGGCGACATCAGTCACCGCAAGTGCCCCTAAAGTTTCCCCGTGATAACCATTCTCAAGGCAAACAAATTTTTTCTTTTGTGGTTTGCCGTTTAGTTGCCAATAGTGGTGACTCATTTTGAGAGCAATTTCAATTGCAGAGGCGCCGTCCGATGCGTAAAAGACGTGACCTAAATTGCCCTTACTCAGTGCAGCCAGCTTCTCAGATAGCTCGACTACTGGTTGATGGGTAAAGCCCGCAAGCATGACGTGCTCAATTTTGTCGAGTTGCTTGGTAATGGCTTGATTGATGCGTGGGTTTGAATGTCCAAAAAGATTTGTCCACCATGAGCTGATGCAATCTAACAGCGCATTACCTTGTTCATCGTAAAGCCAAGGACCTTTTCCTTTGGAAATGGCAACCAAAGGAAAGGACTCGTGATGCTTCATTTGCGTGCAGGGGTGCCAAACGGCTTTTAAGCTGCGATCGACGAGGCTGGTTTGATTGAAATCAGGAATAACCTTCATATTTGATATTTGACCACTAGTTTTCACAAGTTAAGCCCTGTATCTGTTATGTTTATGCCTTGGATTGACCCATTTTCTGGAATTTGCTCATGCTGGACACCCAAACCGTCGAAAAACCCCTCACACAAGTGAAATCAAAGGCCGATTTACGCAAAGAGCTTGATGCGGCTGGTGGATGGACTGTTGCCCAGGTGGAAGCCTTATTTGACCTCCCTTTTAATGAGTTAATGCACCGAGCCCAGGAGACTCATAAGGCCTATTTCCCTGAAGGAGATGTGGAATTGGCCACTTTGCTATCGATTAAGACTGGTGGTTGTCCCGAAGATTGCGGCTATTGCCCTCAAGCGGCTCGCTACGACACCGATGTGAAGGCAGAAAAACTGATGGGTCTCGAGGAAGTTTTAGAGGCTGCTAAAGCTGCTAAAGCTGCGGGCTCTAATCGCTTTTGCATGGGCGCAGCTTGGCGTGAACCAAAGGATCGTGACATTGAGAAAGTGACTGCCATGATCAAGGGTGTCAAAGCATTGGGTCTTGAAACTTGTGCCACCTTAGGAATGTTAGAAGCTGATCAAGCGCAGGCTCTTTCTGATGCAGGTTTAGATTTTTACAATCACAATCTCGATACAAGTGAAGATTTTTATCGTTCAGTGATTTCTACTCGTGGTTATCAAGATCGATTAGATACGATTTCTCATGTACGTTCAGCAGGTATGTCTGTTTGTTGTGGCGGCATTGTTGGTATGGGTGAATCACGTGAACAGCGTGCAGCATTCTTAACGCGTTTAGCAAATTTGAGTCCGTATCCAGAGTCGGTTCCTATCAATCATTTAGTTCCTGTTGCTGGCACACCTTTAGCAGAACAAAAGCCTTTAGATCCCCTAGAATTTGTGAGAACAATCGCTGTTGCGCGCATCACAATGCCTAAAGCACGAGTGCGTTTATCGGCTGGTCGACAAGAGCTCGGAAGAGCTGTTCAGGCTATGTGTTTCTTGGCTGGCGCTAATTCTATTTTTTATGGTGAGCAACTACTCACTACCGGTAATCCCGAGGCAGAACAAGACCGTGAACTCTTGGCGGAGTTGGGTCTCAAGACCAAGCAAAGCTGCAAAGCTGAGGTTCTTGTCTAAGTTTTTTGCCCCATGCTTTCCCCGATCGATCGACTAATTCTTGAGTTTGATACCGCGCTGCGGTCTGTTGTTGGAGGCGCGAATGCAGGTCGTCCTACTCCGGGGTCTCAGTCAAACATTAAGCATTCTCTTGACGCAGCTGAGCGTAAACATGCTGCAGGATTAATGCGTGTAAATCATGTTGGAGAAGTGTGTGCACAAGCTCTCTATCAATCGCAAAAATTGGTGGCACGCGATCCTCAAATAAAAAAAATGTTGGAGCATTCAGCGCAAGAAGAAATAGATCACTTAGCGTGGTGTGAAACTCGTCTTAAAGAATTAGATTCGCACACAAGTGTTTTAAATCCATTTTGGTATGTAGGATCCTTTGCGATTGGTTTGGCTGCTGGTTTAGCAGGCGATAAATGGAGTTTAGGTTTTGTTGTTGAAACAGAAAAACAAGTTGAAGCACATCTTGAAAATCATCTTGAGAAATTGCCTTTAGAAGATCAACGCTCGCGAGCAATCGTTGATCAAATGCGTATCGATGAGATTGAGCATGGACAAGCTGCTTTGCATGCTGGCGGCGCTACTCTTCCAGAGCCCATTCAGAAAATCATGCAAACAGTTTCAAAAATCATGACCACCACTGCTTACAAAATCTAATTTAGATTTAAATAGATTTATTTTTTTTAGAAACTTTTTAATTAATTTATTAAATACTGGACATAAATACAGTATTTTTTAGATTATTAGGATGTATATCTAAGATGTCATCTTAAGTATATTTTCCAAGCCATTGTTTTAAGTAGCTATTTTATTGCCAACTTTTTATCAACATACGACGCTAAGTGTTTGTAAACATTAGAGAAATTCCTAAAAAAATACCCAAAAACACTTGACCCTCTTATGGCGATCCTCTAAAGTGGGAGGAAGTGTGAAAAAGTGGGGTAATTGGTGTTTCAAGGTGCGTCAGCTCTTAATTTAGATGCAAAAGGCAGGATGTCGATTCCGGCAAAGCATCGTGACGCCCTGTTAGTTCAGGGTGAAGGCCGTGTCACGCTCACTAAGCACCCTGATGGATGCCTTTTGTTATTTCCAAGACCCGAGTGGGAGAGTTTTCGCGCCAGAGTGGCGCAGCTTCCAATGGATGCTCACTGGTGGCGAAGAATTTTTCTCGGTAATGCTGCAGAAATAGATCTTGATAGCGCAGGTCGTATTTTGGTCAGTCCAGAGTTGCGTCATGCTGCAGGAATTGAGAAAGAAGTGATCTTGCTAGGTATGGGCAGTCACTTGGAGTTGTGGGATGCGGCAACATATGCTGCAAAAGAACAGGCTGCTATCGCACAAGGTATGCCTGAAGCACTCAAGCAATTTAATTTTTGATGACAGGGTGCTATGAACAATACTCATCGCCCAGTGTTACTGGCCGAGGCGGTGACGGCGCTGATCAATGGCCCGCTCATTTCAGATCAAAACACCAAATCCAACATTGTTGTCATCGATGGAACATTTGGGCGCGGCGGACACACGCAAGCTCTTCTCAAAAATTTACCACCAGCAGCACGCATCATTTCGTTCGACAAAGATTTGGACGCAATTGCTGTAGCAAAGCAAATCAACGATCCGCGCTTTACGATAGTGCACGACAGTTTTGCGCAGATGGATCAATATGCTTCGGCAGAATCCGTCGATGGAATTTTGTTGGATTTGGGGATCAGCTCTCCACAGGTGGACGAAGCACATCGAGGATTTTCCTTTCGTCGCGAAGGTCCGCTCGATATGCGAATGAATACCAAACACGGTTTCACGGTTGCGGAATGGTTAGAGCAAGCACCGGTAGAGGAAATCACGCACGTGATTAAGACTTACGGAGAGGAGCGTTTTGCATTTCAAATCGCAAAGGCCATAGTGGCCAAGCGAGAGGAAGGTTTGTCTCCAAAGACTACAACCCAATTGGCTACTTTGGTTGCGAATGTAGTGCGTACGCGTGAAGCTGGTCAAGATCCTGCAACTAGAACATTCCAAGCCCTACGCATATTTATCAACCGTGAGTTAGAAGATTTGGAGTTAGGCCTTAAAGCAGCCTTGAAGTTGTTAAAGCCCGGCGCAAGACTTGCCGTGATTAGCTTTCATTCATTAGAAGACAGAATTGTTAAGCAATTTTATCAGGCCCATGCAAGAGTAGAAATTCCTCGCGGATTGCCAGTGCGCGAAAAAGATTTGCCGCAAAGCGCTCTGGAAATTATCGGTCGTGTAAAACCCAGTGAATTAGAGATTTCAGAAAATCCTCGTGCGCGCTCAGCCATTATGAGGGTGGCAGAAAAGCGCATGGAGGTGTCGGCATGAATCGCGCCACTCTAACCTTATTAGCATTGCTATTAATTTGCGCATTGTCATTGGTTGCCGCTCAACAAAGGGCTAGAAAGTTATTTATTGCTCAAGAGCGTGCGCAAATAGAAGAGCGCAAATTAAATCAAGAATGGTTGCGTTTGGAGTATGAGCAACGCAACTTGTCGAAGTCTGCACGAATTCGGGACGTTGCCCGTAATCAATTACGCATGGTTCCCATTTCTCCTGAACGTACCTTGTACTTGAAGGAGTCGCAATGAGACCGGTTGGGTTCTCGACAACTCCAAATTTAGTCTTGCGCCTGCCAATGTGGCGGTCGCGTTTGATGCTATTCCTTTTATTTTTTGTCTTCATGCTGTTATTGCTCAGAGCTTTCTGGATTCAGGGTCCTGGAAATGCGTTTTATGAAGCAAAGGGAGTGCGTGGTACTCAGCGTGAATTGGAGTTACCAGCAAGTCGTGGAAAAATTTTGGACCGTAATGGTCAGGTTATTGCTACCAGTCTGGAGGCAAAGTCCATCATTGCCTATAACGATACTGTTCCAGATGATTTGCCCGCAGAGAAGATTCAAAAATTAGCTAACTTATTGCAAATTAGCGAGTCTGAGTTACGCAAAAAATTAAAAGATGAACGTAAACAGATATTTTTGAAACGACAAGTGGATCCACAAGTAGCCCAGCAAATTAAGCAACTAGAAATTCCAGGGATTGGGCAGAATAATGAATATCGTCGCTTCTATCCTGAGGGTGAAGCGATGGCTCACGTAGTCGGCTTTACCAATGTGAATGACAAAGGTCAGGAAGGCATGGAGCTTTCGAGGGAGAAAGATCTTGCAGCTCAACCTGGTCAAAGACGCGTTGTGATTGATCGTCTTGGTCGTGTTGTTGAAGATATTGCCATTGTGCAGTTACCGCAAAATGGCAAGGATTTGCAACTTTCAATTGATAGCAAAATTCAATTTCTAGCTTACAACGCACTTAAAAGTGCAGTAGAGCAGCATCATGCCAAAGCTGGAGGTGCTGTGGTGTTAGATGTTCAGACTGGGGAAATTTTGGCGCTAGCAAATTACCCAAGCTACAACCCGAATGATCGTAAATATTTGACAGGTGAGCAATTACGCAACCGAGTATTAACCGATACATTTGAGCCAGGCTCCACTATGAAGCCTTTGACCGTGGCAATTGCACTAGAGAAGGGTTCTGTTACCCCAAATCAAAATATGGCAATTGGCTCAAGTTATCTTGTTGGCCCTAAACCAATTACCGATACACATCCTTACGGCAATTTAACAGTTGCTCAGATCATTCAAAAGTCGAGCAATATTGGTACTGCAAAGATTGCAATGAACCATCTTTCGTCTGAAGAGATGTGGGACTTTTATACCGCTGTTGGAATGGGTCAAGCACCAAAAATTGGCTTCCCTGGTGCTGTAGCTGGAACAGTGCATCCGTATAAAAAGTGGATGCCAACTGATCAAGCGCGCATCGCTTTTGGCTATGGCATTTCTGCCTCTCTTTTCCAAGTGGCGAGAGCCTACACAGTGTTTGCACGCGATGGTGAATTAGTGCCATTAACGATTGAGCGCAGTCCAGAAATTAAACCGGGCACTAGGGTGCTGTCTCCCAAGACTGCTATTGAGATGCGGACAATGTTAGAGACAGTAACGGAACCCGGTGGAACCGCAGTGAAAGCGCAAGCCGAGGGATATCGGGTTGGTGGAAAAACGGGAACCGCGCATAAATTAGTTGGCAAAGGCTATGGAAATAAATATCGCGCATATTTTGCGGGATTGGCTCCCATAAGCGCGCCAAGAATCGTTGTGGCAGTCATGATTGATGAACCTACTGGTGGTAGTCACTATGGCGGAGATGTTGCTGCCCCAGTCTTTTCAACTATTGTTGGTGAGACATTACGAACTCTAAATGTGCTTCCAGATAACAAAGTAAAGCAAATGGCGTTTGATGATAAGAAGCCTGCGGAAATTCGTACTGCAACAAACCACGCACAACCTGTGGCTCTGAAAAGATGAGGGTGACATTGAATATTGATCCCAATCACTTGATTGAGCGCCTTCGTACCTTAGTGGATTCGTCTGCCAAAGTGAGTGCTGACAGTCGTCAAATCTGTGCAGGAGATGTTTTCTTTGCTTATCCAGTTGGCCATGGAAAAGCACGGCGTGACGGACGTCCATTTATTGATGCGGCCTTGCAAAATGGAGCAGCAGCAGTGGTCTTTGATCCCAATGAAATGGGAGATGCTTATTTAGAGCATCCGCAATGCTATGCAATAGAAAACTTGGCTGAAAGAGCGGGTCAGTATTGTGCTGATTGGTATGGCAATCCTAGTAAGCAACTCAAGATAATTGGTGTGACCGGAACCAACGGGAAGACAAGTATTACCCAATGGTTGGCTCACGCATTAAATACACCTGGGCATCGAACCGCTGTATTAGGCACATTGGGTACTGGTTTTCCTGGTGAGTTAGAGAAAACGGGATACACCACTCCAGATGCTCCCAAATTACAGACTCAGTTAAAAGAATTATTAGTGGCTGGGGCAAAACAAGTGGCAATGGAAGTTTCTTCGCATGCTCTTGATCAGGAGAGAATTGCTGGCACATGGTTTAACTGCGCAGTATTTACGAACTTAACCCAAGATCATTTGGATTATCACGAGACCATGGCCAACTATGCCCAGACGAAGGCAAAGTTATTTAGTCAGCAGGGCCTAGAGCATGCTGTCGTGAACTTAGAAGATGCCTTTGGTCGTGAATTAGTGATGAATCTATTAGCAAGAAATGATTTACAAGTATGGGCATATGCTTTGGATCGCTCGGCATTTAATGGCTTCGAGAAATTTGGCAATCGTTTACAACGAATCTATGCGGAAAATGTTGCATTTCAACATGCAGGATACGATGCCGAATTCATACATGAAGGCGTTAATAAAACCCCTCTTCATATTCCTTTGCTTGGAAAATTCAATTTAAGTAATGCATTGGCAGTTTGGACAACCCTGCTAACGCAAGGCTTAAATGGTGAAGAAGCTAGCAAACTGATTAGTCAGTTACAGCCCGTTGTTGGGCGCATGGAGCTGATCGCAAACGGAAAGAGTACAAAATTCGATGGACCTTTGGCTGTGGTGGATTACGCGCATACAGCTGATGCTTTGCAAAAAGCCTTAGAGGCGTTACGCCCAATAGCAAATGAACGTGGTGGAAAGCTCTGGTGCGTTTTTGGTTGTGGTGGCGATCGGGATATAGGGAAACGTCCTCAAATGGGTGCTGTCGCTGCCAAGTTTGCGGATGAAATTATCGTTACAAGCGATAACCCTCGTTCTGAAGATCCCCATGCAATCATAGAAATGATCGGCAAGGGCATTCCAGCATCATTTATAACCATTCAAAAAGTGGCTGATCGCGCAGCTGCAATCATGGCCGCCATTCGACATGCAGATAAACGCGATGTCGTGTTAGTAGCAGGTAAGGGTCACGAAACAGTCCAAGAGATTAATGGCAAGAGTTTTGAGTTTTCTGATCAAGAACACATTCGCTTAGCAGCAAGGGGATTGATTTAATGTCAATGATGACTCTTGCTCAAGCACATGCAATGTTGCCCGGAAGTGGCTTATTAAATGCGACGCCAGAAGCAGCCAACTCCATTTTGCTTGCCAGGGTAGGAACCGATAGCCGACAAATAGATCATGGTGAATTATTTGTAGCCTTGTCTGGTGAGCGTTTTGATGCGCATGACTTTTTAAATG
Organism: Polynucleobacter sp.; assembly: GCF_018500155.2. Lineage (GTDB taxonomy): Bacteria > Pseudomonadota > Gammaproteobacteria > Burkholderiales > Burkholderiaceae > Polynucleobacter. Next base: position 10,524 of record NZ_JAHBAK020000031.1, on the reverse strand, counting down.
AAGTTGTGAGTCATGGTGCGAGTGCGGCGATGATCAGTAGCGTAGAAAAATGCCCGGTGAGCTTACCTGCGATTTGCGTAAGTGACACGCGCGTTGGTTTAGGTGATTTGGCTAAAGCATGGCGCGCTAATCATGACATTCCTCTAGCTTTAGTAACTGGAAGCAATGGCAAGACTACTGTTAAAGAAATGATCGCTTCAATTTTTAAAGCGACTGTTGGCGAGGAAAAAACACTAGTAACCAAGGGCAATCTAAATAATGAGATTGGACTGCCGTTGACATTATTAAAGTTACGCTCAACTGATTCTCTTGCAGTAATAGAGCTGGGAATGAATCATCCTGGTGAAACCGCACAGTTGGCAGCTATTGCACAAGCGAATATTGCTTTAATCAATAATGCGCAACGTGAACATCAAGAATTTATGGCAACTGTTGCTGCAGTGGCGCAAGAGCATGCAGATGTCATTCGATCCTTGCCTGAGAATGGCATTGCAGTATTTCCAGCAGACTCCGAGTTCACTTCTGTATGGCTTGAAGCAGCTGGAAAAAGAAAAGTCATTGATTTTGAATTGCTGACTACCCAAGCAAATTCAGAGGCATTTGTTACAGGACGGTTATTAAGTAATGGTCTATTAGAGGTCATTACCAAAAATCAGGCAATACAAGTACGTCTCAATACTCTGGGCGACCATAATGCACGTAATGCCTTAGCAGCAAGTGCAGTGGCTATTGCCGCAGGAATTCCCTTTGAAAAGATACAGCAGGGACTCGAACTGTTTGCGCCAGTCAATGGACGTATGCAAGTTAGACAAATTAATGCTAACTACACATTAATTGATGACAGCTACAACGCTAATCCGGATTCTGTTCGAGCTGCTATTGATGCCTTAAAGAAATCAGGAACTCAAGCTTGGTTGATTCTGGGTGATATGGGCGAGGTAGGTAACCAAGGCCCTGAATTTCATCAAGAAGTTGGAGCTTATGCAGCTCAACAAGGTATTACAAAGCTTTTTGCACTTGGCGATTTATGTCAGTTTGCAATTGAAGGATTCGATCAAGTTGCAAAAGGTAATGCAAGTGCTCAGGCGCTGTATTACAAAGATATAGATGCCTTAATTAAACATCTTAGCGCTGAAATACATGCAAAGAATGCTGATAGTAAAACGCAATTAACAATATTGGTGAAGGGTTCACGATTTATGCGTATGGAGCGTGTAGTGCAAGCCTTGTTAGAGGAGGCTAAAACATGCTCTTAATTTTGTCCCAATGGCTGCAAGATGATTTCGGTTTTTTGCGGGTATTTAATTACATCACTTTTAGAGCGGTGATGGCTACTGTCACAGCGCTATTGATTGGCTTGGCAGCAGGACCTTGGGTCATTCGTAAGCTGACTGCCCTAAAGATGGGGCAAGCCGTACGTACAGATGGCCCACAAACCCATTTAGTGAAATCAGGTACACCAACAATGGGTGGTGTATTAATTCTGATCGGCATTTTTGTCTCTTGCATGCTTTGGGCAGATCTCAGTAATCGTTTTATTTGGATTGTGATGATCGTGACCTTTGGGTTTGGTGCTGTGGGGTGGGTAGATGACTACCGCAAAGTGGCGCGTAAGGATCCAAAAGGGATGGCATCTAGAGAAAAGTTCTTTTGGCAAACCTTAATTGGTTTATTCGCAGCGATTTACTTAGCATTCTCAGTATCCGAGGTGAATAACTTAAAGGTCTTGCAACTGTTCTATGAATGGCTGAAGAGTGGCTTTGCACTTGATTTGCCGGCAAAAACTAACTTACTCATTCCATTTATGAAGGAAGTGAGCTATCCATTGGGCATGATGGGCTTCATTATCTTGAGTTATTTAGTCATTGTCGGAAGTAGCAATGCTGTCAATTTGACTGATGGCTTAGATGGATTGGTCATCATGCCGGTGATTTTGGTTGGTGCAGCTTTAGGCGCATTTGCTTATGTAATGGGTAATGCGATCTACGCTAAATATCTTCTCTTTCCATACATTCCTGGCGCTGGTGAATTAATGATTTTTTGTGGCGCTATGGGTGGCGCTGGTCTTGCCTTTCTTTGGTACAACACACATCCCGCGCAGGTATTTATGGGCGATGTAGGCGCTCTCGCTTTGGGTGGTGCGCTTGGAACGATCGCAGTGATTGTTCGCCAAGAGATTGTTCTCTTTGTGATGGGCGGGATTTTTGTTGCTGAAACCGTATCAGTGATGTTGCAAGTATTTTGGTTCAAGGTGACAAAAAAGCATTTTGGTGAAGGTCGACGCATTTTTCGGATGGCACCCTTGCATCATCACTTTGAATTAGGTGGTTGGAAAGAAACCCAAGTGGTTGTTCGTTTCTGGATCATCACCATCCTTTTAGTATTAATTGGTTTATCTAGCTTGAAATTACGGTGAGCCAAAAGTAAATATGTTGATCTTAGAAAATACCTTTGCCAATCCCGCTTCAGTTGCTGATGTTCAGTATCAAGCTCCAGAGCGTTATCTGATTTTGGGTTTGGGCGAGTCAGGTGTTGCAATGGCTAAGTGGTGCCTGCGTAATGGCGCAACTGTAAGACTAGTCGACACACGCGAGCGCGCGAATTTTTCTGAACGTCAATTAGCGTGGTTGGCAGAACTGGAATTTGCAGGGCTAACAGACACACACTTTGGGCCAATACACGATGATTTGTTATTGGATATTGATGTGATCGGTATTAGCCCCGGATTATCTCCACTTCAAGAGCCAACAGAATCCTTCTTGGTGAAGGCGCGCAAAGCAAGAGTGGATGTATGGAGTGAGATTGAATTTTTTGCTCGTGCTATTGCGGCAATGTCCCGCATGGCTCACACAAGACAGTCAAGTTATGCATCGGTAGTGCTAGCTGTAACGGGTACCAATGGAAAAACCACTACGACTGCATTAACTGGACAGTTATGCGAGAGGGCTGGAAAAAAAGTAGCTGTTGCAGGCAATATTAGTCCTGCGGCACTCGAAAAGTTGATGACTTGTTTAGATGGAGCAGATCAACTAGAGGATATGCCAGATGTATGGGTATTGGAACTTTCCAGCTTTCAGTTGGTATTTACTTATTCTCTTAATGCTACTGCGGCAACCGTTCTCAATATCACGCAAGATCATCTCGATTGGCATGGTGATATGGCTGCCTATGCGCAAGCAAAGTCCAAAATATTCGGAGAAGATACTGTTTGTATTTTGAATCGCGATGATCCAACAGTAATGGGTTTGCTTTCTCAAGAGCAAAAATTAGAGAAATCGATTGTTACTTTTGGCTCCAATCGTCCCGATGAGCAAGGCGCATTTGGTATTGAGCATGATTTACGCGCCGGTGGTATTGATTGGTTGGTTTGGGCTGAAGTAGACGAAGATCTTGAGCCTAAGCCTAAGCGTCGACGGAAGTCCGCTATCAGTGAAGAAGATGAGCCTTTGCGCTTAAAGCGATTGATTCCAGCTGATGCACTCCGCATTCGTGGGCGTCATAACGCCTTAAATGCCTTAGCTGCGCTTGCATTAGCTCGTGCTGCCAATTTACCTCTGAACGTTTTACTGCATGGCTTACGCGACTATCATGGCGAACCTCATCGCGTGCAAAGTATCGCAGTAGTGAACGATGTGGAATATGTGGATGATAGTAAAGGTACTAATGTTGGAGCAACGGTCGCTGCTCTGAATGGCTTAGGCAGTAATGAGGCTGGCAAACGAATCTGGCTTATTGCTGGTGGAGATGGTAAAGGCCAAGACTTTAGCCCTTTGCGTGAACCCGCTCTTCGTTTTGTTAAAGGAATTTTCCTCATAGGAAAAGATGGCACAAAGATTGCTGCAGCAATTGGTGATGACATTGCTTGTCAGAATTGTGGTGATTTATCTGTAGCGGTAAGAGCTGCGGCGGATCAGGCCGTCTCCGGAGATTTAGTTTTGTTGTCCCCAGCGTGTGCAAGTTTGGATCAATTCCGTGATTATAAAGAGCGCGCACAAGTATTTATTTCAGAGGTTGAAGAGTTGGGTATGCGTTTTGAAGGGGTTCAAGCGTGAACTTAAACGACAAGTCAAATTCAGAAAATCGCTTAGGATTGGATCGATTCTGGAATTTTTCTAGAGGCGGCATTGTCAACTTCCGCACGGGTTTACGCGATGCAGTATCCGGCGTCGAACAAACGCGTTCGCGCATGATGGAATATGACCAACTACTAGTTTGGGCTGTCCTCTCGCTCATGCTCATCGGATTGGTGATGGTCTACTCCGCCTCTATCACTCTGGCAGATGGCCCTAAGTACGCAAACTACAGCAGCAACTACTTTTTGATTCGACATCTAATTTCTTTGGTTATTGCCATTGTTGTGGGCATTTGGGCTTTCAAGATTCCAACTAAAGTGTGGGATCGATATTCGCCCGTTATTTTTGGCTTTACGGTTTTATTGCTTGTCTTAGTGTTAATTCCTGGAATCGGCAAGGGAGTTAATGGAGCAAGACGATGGATTCCATTGGGGGTAATGAATTTTCAACCGTCAGAGCTGATGAAATTTGCCGCTGTTATTTTTGCTGCAAGTTATACCGTGCAACGACAAGAGTACTTGCATTCTTTCTCCAAGGGCATGCTACCTATGGGTATTGCAGTTGCATTGGTAGGTGGTCTCTTGATGAAAGAGCCTGATATGGGCGCATTTGTGGTGGTGGCGTTAATTGCGTTTGGTATTTTATTTTTAGGCGGCATCAATGCCAAACTGTTTGGTGGCTTGATTGTGGTTGGAATGCTTAGCGGTGCTGCAATGATTGCGCTCTCACCATTTCGCCGTGGTCGGATGTTAGCGTTTATGGACCCATGGCAAGCAGAGAATGCTGCAAATAAAGGTTATCAATTAACTCATTCGCTCATGGCATTTGGACGCGGTGAATGGTTTGGCACGGGTCTTGGGGGTAGTGTTGAAAAGTTGCATTATCTACCCGAAGCGCATACTGATTTCATCATGGCGGTTATTGGTGAAGAGCTCGGTTTTGTGGGCGTCGTTGTGATGATCTTCTTGTTCTATTGGATTGTGCGACGCGCATTCATGATCGGCCGTACTGCCTTGCAATTGGATCGGAGTTTTGCGGGCTTGGCTGCGAAAGGGGTGGCAATCTGGATTGGTTGGCAAGCCTTTATCAATATGGGTGTGAATTTAGGTTTATTGCCTACGAAAGGTTTGACTTTGCCTTTAGTAAGTTATGGTGGCTCTGGCATTCTGATGAATGTAGTAGCTATTGCAATGTTGCTACGCATTGATTACGAGAATCGTATTTTGATGCGCGGAGGAAAGCTATGACTAAACCATCCATATTGGTGATGGCTGGAGGCACGGGCGGTCATATTTTCCCAGGCCTAGCGGTCGCAGAATATTTGCGTATTTGCGGTTGGAATGTTGCATGGCTAGGAAACCAAAGTGGTATGGAATATCGCTTAGTGAAGTCCTGCGATTTTCCTTTTGAGTCGGTAGATTTTGGTGGTTTGCGTGGCAAAGGTTTTAAAGCCAAATTGTTGCTTCCTGTCAATTTGCTACGTGCATGCTTTCAAAGCTGGAGAATCATGCGTCGCTTAAAGCCTAGTGTGGTTTTAGGCATGGGTGGATACATCACTTTCCCTGGGGGATTGGTGACTAAGCTCTTGAAACGTCCTTTGGTTCTGCATGAATCAAATTCAGTAGCGGGTAGCGCAAATCGAGCTTTAGCAAAAATTGCAATGCGTATCCTCACAGGATTCCCCAACACAATGGCAAATGCGGAGTGGGTCGGTAATCCTATCCGTGAAGAGTTTGATCATATAGAGAAGCCAGAACTTCGCTATGAGCAGCGTCAAGGGCCTCTGTCTTTATTGGTTGTTGGCGGTAGTTTAGGTGCTGTAGCTTTAAATGAAAATATTCCTGCGGCATTGGCTTTGATTGCAAAAGAAATGCGTCCTAAAGTTGTTCATCAAGCAGGTGATAAACATTTACTTGACTTGCAAAAACGTTATCGGGATCTTGGTGTTGAGGCCGATATACGTCCATTTATAGACGATATGCCAGCTGCTTATGCCCAAGCGGATTTAGTAATTTGTCGATCTGGTGCAATGACTGTCTCTGAGTTGGCGGCATGTGGAGTTGCGTCTTGCCTCATTCCATTTCCGCATGCTATTGATGACCATCAAACAGCAAATGCAAAATTTTTAGCAGATGCTAATGGGGCAATATTGTTGCCTCAGCAATATCTAAATCCTCAAGATCTAGCTTCGCTGATTCAGAACTTCAATCGGAGTGACCTAAAAGATATGGCTATCAGAGCGCATGCATTGGCTAAGCCACATGCTACTCAACGGGTGGCAGAGGTTTGCGCAGATTGCGCGGGAGTGGGGATATGAAGCATATTGTTCAGCAAATTCATTTTGTTGGTATCGGCGGTGCTGGTATGAGTGGGATTGCCGAGGTTTTGTTAAACCTCGGGTACCAAGTTTCAGGTTCTGACTTGGCGGAGAGCATTTCTACCTCACGGTTAAGAGAACTGGGCGCAACCATTCATATTGGTCATGATTCCAAAAATATTGGGACTGCTGAAGCGGTGGTGATATCGACAGCAGTAGCAGGCAATAATCCAGAGGTGCTTGCTGCTCGAGCAGCAAAAATTCCAGTCATTCAACGCGCAGTGATGTTGGGTGAGTTGATGCGATTAAAGCAAGGTATCGCGATTGCAGGCACCCATGGCAAAACTACAACAACGAGTTTGGTGGCATCTGTTTTGGCTGAAGGGGGGTTGGATCCCACCTTTGTCATCGGCGGAAAATTAAATTCTGCTGGCGCAAATGCACGCTTGGGTCAAGGTGACTTTATTGTGGTGGAAGCAGATGAATCAGATGCTTCTTTCTTGCAGCTCTTTCCTGCTATGGAAGTGGTGACCAATATTGATGCTGATCATATGGATACATATCAGCACGATATGGCCAGATTGAAGCAGGCATTTGTACAGTTTATTCAGCGTATGCCTTTCTATGGCGTTGCAGTGTTATGTATTGATGATGTCAATGTACGAGACATCATTCCATTTGTCTCTCAGCCAGTGCTGCGTTATGGACTTTCTGAAGATGCAGACATTCGCGCAAGTAATGTCCGCGCCGATGGAACGCGTATGCACTTTACGGTCGAACGTCGCACTGTTCGTCGTCATGGCAATAAACCAGGCCCCCTAAACATCACCTTAAATTTGCCTGGCTTACATAATGTTCGAAATGCACTTGCTGCCATTGGAATTGCTACTGAATTGGGCGTGGGTGATGATGCGATTGTTAAAGCGCTTGCTGAATTTAGTGGCGTTGGTCGTCGCTTTCAGCGTTATGGAGAAATCCCTCTTGCTGCAGGTGGAGCTTTCACTTTGATTGATGATTATGGTCATCATCCTGTTGAAATGGCTGCTACCTTGGCTGCAGCTCGAGGCGCATTTCCAGGGCGTCGCCTGGTATTAGCGTTTCAGCCCCACCGCTACACCAGAACGCGCGATTGTTTCGGTGAATTTGTACATGTACTACGAAATTTTGATGCATTGGTGCTTACTGATGTGTATCCGGCTGGGGAAGCAAAGATTCCTGGGGCTGATGGTAAGAGTCTTATGAAAGCAGCTGTCGCCGAAGACAAAAAATCGAAAGCATCACTCGATGTTACTGCTGTGGCATTTGCTGCCAATGTGAACGAAATGACTGAGAAGTTAAGTCAAGTCTTAAAAGATGGCGATGTATTGATAACAATGGGTGCTGGTTCAATTTCTGCCTTGCCACACACTTTGTCGGAGGCTAAACATGTCTAAGCATCGATTTGATAATTGGGGGGAGCGTGTGAAACTCCGCCTAGCAAATCTTGACGTGAAAGCTTTCGGACGTGTCGGTGTGTTGATGGGCGGCCGTTCAGGTGAGCGTGAAATATCCTTAATGTCTGGTAATGGAGTATTACAAGCCCTTTTATCAAAAGGGGTAGATGCCCATCCTTTTGATCCTGGTGTACGTAATCCAACCGAATTGGTTTCTGAAAAATTCGATCGCGTCTTTATTTCATTACATGGTCGTTACGGTGAGGACGGCACCATTCAAGGCTTATTAGATTTACTGGAGTTGCCTTATACCGGTAGTGGTGTACTAGCCTCTGCGTTATCAATTGACAAAATTGTTACTAAGCAAGTTTGGATTAGTAATGGGCTGTCAACCCCAGAGTTTGAAGAGTTGACCGCGCAAAGTGATTGGGATGCAGTAGTGCAGCATCTCGGTTTGCCTCTCATTGTCAAACCTGCTCATGAGGGTTCCTCGTTGGGTCTTACAAAAGTAAAGTCTGTTGAAGAGTTGCCGGCTGCATATAAGCTTGCGGCTGGACTTGATAAAAAAGTGATTGCTGAAACGTGCATCGTGGGTGATGAATTAACTTGCCCATTGGTGGGCTATGGTGACAGTGCTGAAGCGCTGCCAGTGATCAAAATTATTCCTCCACAAGCAAATTACGACTTTCACAATAAGTATTTTTCGGATGAGACGCAGTATTTATGTCCAACCGGTCTTGATCCACAAGTGAATCAGCAAGTCCAGGATCTCGCGCTGGCCGCATATAAAGCTCTTGGTTGCCGTACCTGGGGGCGCGCAGATGTGATGTTAGATCAAAGAACTGGTAAGCCGTACCTATTGGAGATGAATACTTCGCCTGGCATGACATCACACTCGCTCGTGCCAATGGCCGCAAAAGCTGCTGGAGTGGAGTATGCCGATTTAGTGCTGTGGTTGCTGAGTGAAACATTACCTGAAAAAGAGGTCGCTATTTCATGAGTAATTTCATGGATCGCTTTGGCGAAATTTTTTCTATGCTGATGTCACCAATCTGGAATCATCCAGAGCGGATGAAAAATCTCACGCGTTTTTTAATGCGGTGCTTTGTCGTGATGCTGGTGATCGGTGTTTTAGTGTGGCTAAGTCAACGCCCGGTTTTTGCTTTAAAGCAAATTCAAGTGGAGCCTGTAGCTGGTCAAACTTTAAAGCACATCAAGAAATCGATTGTGAAGCAACAGGTCTTAGAAACCGTGCAGGGAAATTTTTTCAGCGTACGTCTAGAAGACGTTAAACGAGGCTTTGAAAGCATGCCTTGGGTTCGTCATGCGAATGTGCGTCGTGTTTGGCCTAATGGCCTGATTGTGAGCATTGAGGAGCAAAAGCCCTTTGGCACATGGGGTGGGCCTGACAGCCATAGCTTAATCAATGATCGCGGTGAGATTTTTTCTGGTCGCGTATCAGAGGTTGGTGATGATGTGCGTTTGGTTGATTTTCATGGCCCAGATGATTCAGGCAAGGAAGTGATGAATCTATATGAAAAAGCGAATAACTGGTTTAAGCCTTGGGGTGCTCATGTCGTTAGTCTCGCTTTAACTGAACGGTATGCATGGCATATCAAACTCTCCAATGGCATGAAAGTGGAGTTTGGGCGTGATGAAGAGAATTCCGACAAAACGCTGACTGAGGAGCGAGTAGCTCGGCTTTTCAAATATTGGCCACAAGTGCAAGAAAAATGGGCCAATCGAATCGATGCGGTGGATTTACGGTATGCAAATGGTTTTGCAGTGCATTTAGCAGCTGCAAATCTGAAAAAGAATGATGTTGAAAGTAAGAAAAGCGATCTGAAGCAATGAAGGAATGGGAATGAGTAAAGACAATCGAGATCTATTGGTTGGTTTGGATATTGGAACTTCCAAGGTGGTTGCCTTAGTTGCTGAATTGGCTCCAGATGGTCAATTTAATGTGGTTGGCGTAGGTCAAACTGCTTCAAAAGGACTCAAGAAGGGTGTTGTGGTCAATATTGAGGCAACAGTGCAATCCATTCAAAAGGCCTTGGAAGAGGCTGAGATCATGGCTGATCGTCAGATCGTTCAAGTGTTCACGGGTATCGCCGGTAATCACATTGTGAGTTTCAACTCTAGTGGCATGGTTGCTATTCGCGATAAGGAAGTGAGTGCTGGCGATGTAGAGCGAGTTCTTGAAACAGCAAAAGCAATCAACATTCCAACGGATCAGCAAATTCTACATATTCTTGTTCAAGAATTCATCATTGATGGACAAGAAGATGTGCGTGAGCCTATTGGTATGAGTGGCTTGCGTTTAGAAGTGAAGGTGCACATTGTTACTGGGGCAGTCAGTGCAGCGCAAAATATTGTGAAGTGTGTGCGCCGCTGTGGCTTAGAAGTAAACGATCTCATCTTGCAGCCATTGGCATCTAGTCTAGCGGTGTTAACTGAAGATGAAAAAGAGTTAGGCGTTGTGTTAGTTGATATTGGCGGTGGTACAACAGATATCGCCATCTATTGCCAAGGCTCGATTCGACATACCGCTGTCATTCCGATTGCTGGCGATCAGATTACCAATGACATTGCGATGGCATTGCGTACCCCAACTATAGATGCAGAAGATTTGAAGATTGCGCATGGTATTGCTCGTCAAGAAATGGCTGATCCGGCTGCCATGATTGATGTTCCGGGCGTG
>NZ_JAHBAK020000066.1 GCF_018500155.2 Polynucleobacter sp. | reverse complement strand
CTTGGTGGATGTTTCCGCATCATTGCAGCAAATACAAGACGTTTTAAATAAGTTGTCTGCAGCGTTAGGGCTCCTGTTTATTTTTACTATCATTGCAGCCATTTTGGTGTTGATTGCTGCTATTGCAGCTACACAAGATGAGCGTTATCGAAATGCTGCTTTATTAAAAGCCATGGGGGCATCCAAAAAACAGTTGGCGCAAATAGCTCGTCTCGAATTATTGCTAATTGGTTTTGTAGCGGGCTTATTAGGTGGCTTGGCGGCAGGCGGAGCGGCATGGGCGCTGGGCCGATATGTAATGGAAATTGAATTTAATGCCTTTGCCCAGTCCATCCTGGTCGGAATTAGTTTTGGCGTAGTGTCTTCATGGCTTGCAGGCTATCGTTTTCAAAAACGAATACAGGCTGCTACTGCGATCGAATGTCTGCGTGAAGCTTAGAGTGCTTAGGAGAGCTTTACCAAATGCTTGGGTAGTTCAACCAACCTTGTGCCGGCCATACGATCCGGTAAGCCTTGACGTTCTGTAACTGGGCGACGATCAAAAAAAGTACTCAGAGGCCAAATAAAGAGTGCAACAGAAAATAACATTTCAATGATTTGCCATTTTTCTAAGTGAAACAGCCACTGCAATATGACGCAGGGTACTAGCCAAAGTGAGCCAAAAATATAGCGCCATAATGCTTGTCGACGCGTTAAATTGAATCCATTTATACCGATCATACGCACTCGCCAAGTTTGCATGGCAAGTGTCTGACCAGACTTGGTCCAATACCACACAAAGTAGATGCCTAATACGGTGTAGAGATAGAGAAAAGTGAGCCAACTCGGAAGTGAGGCACCAAACAAAATTCCTAAAGCAAGATTAGGCAGTAAAAAAGTAAATGCAATCACGCCTAGTAAGACTAATTGCTCATATAAACCACATGACACACGTCGCCAAAATTTGGGTGAAGGTAATGCGGCTAATTCTGCAGGTGTCATTACGTTTAAAACGTTATTGAGTATCAGAGTTTGATGAGTCGGACTCAGGGGCTGTGATGGGTGTGATTACTGTTGTTATTGCTCTTGGCTTTGGAGCTGGCGGTGCAGGGGTTGTATCTTGCTTGATGGTGTGTTGTTGTAATGTGGGGGCATTAATTGCCTTAGGCTTTTTCTTTGCCTCCATTTCAGCAAGCTTTTTCTTTTGCTCATCGCTCAGTTTTTGATAGGCACTCCAAGCTTCGACTTTTTTCTCTGCAGGGAACTTTAAGCTTGCCAAGTAATTTTCACGTGCAATACGACGATCTTTGAGGGAGAGTTTTGACCAGCTAGCCATCCGAGACTGAAGCCGTTCTTGATCCTGGGTGCTCATCTTGGGATAGATGTTGGCAACATAAATCCATTTCTTACGAATATCGGGGGACATGTAATTCCAGTCCTCTTCTAGGGGCGCAAGAATTTTTTGCTGGGAATCATTTAAGCCTTCCCATGTCCCATCAGGAGCTCTATGGGTTAGAAAGGTAGGTTTGCTTTGTGTAGTGCCGCTAGTTGATTGGGCGTGACTAGATGTGCTTAAAGAAAAAACCCAAATCAACGAAAAGATGAAAGCAAAGACTAATCGTTGTTTAAACAATATAAACATTGTTTAAGTTTATTTGTTATTGTGTATTTCAGAAGTATTGTCTTGCGCGTCTGAAAGTGGACCATTTTTCAAGAAGGCCAAAAATCCGCTATCAGCATAAGCATCCGGTGGCACATCGTCAGTGAGTAAGGCAGCGTCTACTTCAGCTATGTCGGTAATGCGCGAATCGTTTTGCCATTGAGCAATGCCAATAAGGCCAAATACGAGTACTACTAACGGAGCAGCCCAGCCAACGGTATCCCATATCCCTTTGGAGTTGGAAGAGAGGTGGCCGGTATTGCCCGCAAAAACCGCTTTTTTGGCAAAGACTTTCTCCGCTTTACGGGCGGAGATGGCTTTCATACGCGCTGCATGGAGACGATCCTTGATGTCGGTAGGCAAGTTCCGCGCACCTTGAGATAGCAAGGCGGCGCTTGCGCGGCCAAATTGGTCGACTTGGGTCTGGTTGAGGGCTTCATCAAGGTGTTTCACAGGGTAATTCCTTTTAATTTCAATGCTTTAGCTAAGGTTTGGGTTGCTCGAGAGCAATGGGTTTTGACGCTACCTTCGCTGCAACTCATCGCTTGGGCAGTTTCAGTAATGCTTAGCTCATCCCAATAACGCATTAGGAAGGCTTCTCGTTGACGTACAGGTAATTTTGCTATTTCTGACTCTAAAGCCTGTAAAACCTGACTTTGCTCGAGTTTTCTTGCCCCATCTTGGTGAATTTCACTGTCATCAGGGGCTGAAAGGGACTCTAGGGGGTCAAAATCCTCATTTTCATCGGCTTTTTTGCCCATATTTGAAAAAAGGGTAACCCAGGCATTACGTACCTTTTGGCGTCGAAACCAATCATGTACGCGATTTTGCAAGATGCGAGTGAATAGAAGTGGCAGTTCTGCAACAGGCCGATCACCATACTTTTCAGCCAATTTGATCATGGCATCCTGAACAATATCCAAAGCAGCATCATCATCGCGAACGGCGTAGACCGCTTGCTTAAAGGCGCGCTGCTCTACACCACTCAAAAAGTCAGATAGTTCTTGGGCTGAAGCCATGCAAACGAATACACCTAAATCGGTAAGAATTGGTTCATTTTAGGGGATTGCTATAGAATATAAGGCTTACTACCTAGATTCTCATTTACGAAGTGGTTTTTCCGGTAGCAGCGCCGTTCGAACTCGGGCCATAAGCAAGGGATAGAACAGACCAAACAATTTTTTGCCGAAAATTGCAAAGGACGAAAGAAAATGAATACAAGCAGCGCCGAATTTTTAGCGACTAAAGCTAATAAAGATTCCAATACAACTCCCGTAGCAGCGCCCCCAGAAATGATTGGTGCTGAAATGCTAGTGCATGCACTGCACAAAGAAGGTGTTGAATACGTATGGGGTTACCCAGGCGGTTCAGTGCTTTTTATCTACGACGAGATTTTTAAACAAGATAAGTTTGAACATATCCTAGTTCGCCATGAACAAGCAGCAGTACATGCTGCAGATGGTTATGCGCGTGCAACCGGTAAGGTGGGCGTCGCATTGGTGACTTCGGGCCCAGGCGTAACTAACGCAGTTACTGGTATTGCTACTGCTTACACTGATTCGATCCCTATGGTGATCATCAGCGGTAACGTGCCAACTTATGCCATTGGCGAAGATGCTTTCCAAGAAGCAGATACGGTTGGCATCACCCGTCCAGTGGTAAAGCACAACTTCTTGGTAAAAGACGTTAAAGATTTACCCATGGTGCTCAAGAAAGCATTCCATATTGCGCAGACAGGGCGACCAGGTCCAGTATTGATTGATATTCCGAAGGATGTCTCTGCAGCGAAGGGGCCATTTGTCTATCCAGAAAGCTTGGAGATGCGCTCCTATAACCCTGTGATTAAGGGCCATAGTGGCCAGATTCGCAAAGCGATAGCCTTATTGCAAGAAGCAGAACGCCCATACATCTATACCGGTGGCGGCATTATTTTGGCTGACGCCGCGCCTGAACTCAAAGAGTTTGCCGATCTCTTGGGTTACCCAGTGACCAATACCTTGATGGGTCTTGGCGGGTTCCCTGGCACTAGCCCACAGTTCTTGGGTATGTTGGGCATGCATGGTACCTACGAAGCTAATATGGCGATGCAACACAGCGATGTATTGATTGCTATTGGCGCACGTTTTGATGATCGCGTAATTGGTAATACCGCACACTTTGCTACTCATCCTCGCAAGATTATTCATATCGATATTGATCCGTCTGTGATTTCTAAGCGTGTGAAAGTCGATGTACCGATTGTGGGTAATCTCAAAGAGGTCTTGATTGAAATGACCGCGCAATTGAAGGCAGCTGGTCCACGCAAGAATGGCGACAAGGTTGCTGCTTGGTGGGATCAGATTAACGAGTGGCGCAAAAAAGATTGCTTGAAGTATGACGAAGCATCACAAATAGTGAAGCCACAATACGTGGTGCAAAAATTGTGGGAGCTCACTGGCGGTGACGCCTTTATCTGCTCTGATGTTGGCCAACATCAAATGTGGGCTGCGCAGTTCTACAAGTTTGATAAACCACGCCGCTGGATTAATTCTGGTGGTCTTGGCACCATGGGTGTGGGCTTGCCCTACGCCATGGGCATCAAGAAGGCCTTTCCGGAGAAGGATGTGTTCACTATTACTGGTGAGGGCTCCATTCAGATGTGTATCCAAGAGTTGTCTACTTGCAAGCAATACGACACTCCGGTAAAGATCGTGTCATTGAATAACCGTTACCTTGGTATGGTGCGTCAGTGGCAAGAGCTTACTTATAACAAGCGTTACTCTAGCTCTTATATGGATTCATTGCCAGATTTTGTGAAATTGGCGGAAGCTTATGGTCACGTTGGCATGCGCATCGAAAAGAAATCTGATGTTGAGGGTGCATTAAAAGAGGCGATCCGTCTCAAAGATCGTACGGTATTTATGGATTTCCAAACTGACCCAGAAGAAAACGTTTGGCCTATGGTTCAAGCGGGCAAGGGAATTACCGAAATGCTTTTGGGTAGCGAGGATCTGTAATGCGACACATTATTTCTGTATTGATCGAAAACGAACCAGGAGCATTGTCCCGCGTAGTAGGTTTATTCTCTGCGCGTGGTTACAACATTGACACCTTAAGTGTTGCGCCAACAGAGGATCCATCGCTTTCTCGCATGACGATTGTGACTTTTGGATCGGATGATGTGATCGAGCAAATTACCAAGCACTTAAATCGCTTAGTTGAAGTGGTGAAAGTGTTTGATTTAAGCGAAGGTCCACATATTGAGCGCGAGCTCATGATGATTAAGGTGCGTGCCGTCGGCAAAGAGCGTGAAGAGCTTAAAAGAACTACCGATATCTTCCGTGGCCGCATTATTGATGTCACCGATAAGAGCTACACCATTGAATTGACCGGCGATGGCGCAAAGTTAGACGCCTTTATTGATTCTATTGACCGCGCATCCATTCTGGAAACAGTTCGCTCTGGCGGCTCTGGTATTGGGCGCGGCGAGCGCATCTTGAAGGTTTAATTTTTTTACTGATTTATTACTCTAATAACAACGATATTTTCAACACAAGGAAAGAGCATGAAAGTTTTTTACGATAAAGACGCAGATTTGTCCCTCATTAAGGGCAAGAAAGTCACCATTATTGGTTACGGTTCACAGGGCCATGCCCACGCACTGAATTTGAAAGATTCTGGTGTGAACGTGACTGTAGGTTTGCGTAAAAACGGTGCCTCATGGAATAAAGCAGCGAATGCTGGATTGGCAGTGAAAGAAGTTGCTGAAGCAGTAAAAGATGCAGATGTCGTCATGATGTTGTTGCCTGATGAGCAAATCGCCGATGTCTATAACAAGGAAGTACATCCTAATATCAAACAGGGCGCAGCATTGGCTTTTGCACACGGCTTTAATGTGCATTACGGCCAAGTGCAACCGCGCGCTGATCTCGATGTGATCATGATTGCTCCAAAAGCACCTGGCCACACTGTTCGCGGCACATACTCTCAGGGTGGTGGCGTTCCTCATTTGATCGCTGTTTACCAAGACAAATCTGGTTCTGCGCGTGATGTTGCTCTGTCATATGCAACTGCCAACGGCGGTGGACGCGCCGGCATCATCGAAACTAACTTCCGCGAAGAAACTGAAACCGACTTGTTCGGCGAGCAGGCTGTTCTCTGTGGTGGCGCTGTAGAGTTGATCAAAGCAGGTTTTGAGACTTTGGTTGAAGCAGGTTATGCCCCAGAAATGGCGTACTTTGAGTGCTTGCATGAGCTCAAGTTGATTGTGGACTTGATCTACGAAGGTGGTATTGCCAATATGAACTACTCCATCTCTAACAATGCAGAATATGGTGAGTATGTAACTGGCCCACGTGTTGTGACAGAGGCGACTAAAAATGCAATGCGTCAGTGCTTGAAAGATATTCAGACTGGTGAGTATGCGAAGAGCTTCATCCTCGAAAACAAGGCAGGCGCTCCAACATTGATTTCACGTCGTCGTTTGAATGCAGAACATGACATCGAAGTGGTTGGTGCTAAATTGCGTGCCATGATGCCTTGGATTGCGAAGAACAAATTAGTTGATCAAACTAAGAACTAATTTGCTAATTCTGTTTAAGCACATAAAGGCATAGAAAAATATGATGTATCCACACCCCATTATTGCGAAAGAAGGTTGGCCTTATTTGGCTCTAGTGGGGGTTGTGACTTTGATAGTCCAGCATTTTGGCGGGATTGTTTGGTCTTGGCCTCTGTGGATCATTTTCATTTTTGTTTTGCAATTTTTTCGTGATCCACAACGCATACCAGCTTTAGGGCGAGATCTGGTTTTGTCGCCAGCTGATGGACGCATTGTGGTTGTGGAAACCACTAACGATCCGTATGCTGATCGTCAGGCTCTTAAAATTAGCGTTTTCATGAATGTGTTTAATGTGCATTCCAATCGTAGCGCGGTGAATGGTTTAGTGAAAGAAGTTCAGTATTTCCCTGGCAAATTTGTGAACGCAGATTTGGATAAGGCTTCCACTGAAAATGAACGCAACGCAGTGGTGATTGATGCCAATGGTCAAATCGTGACCTTGGTGCAGGTTGCAGGTTTAATTGCTCGTCGTATTCTTTGCTATATCCATGTGGGCGACCGCTTAAAGGCTGGCGAGCGCTATGGTTTTATTCGCTTTGGTTCTCGTGTAGACGTCTATTTACCACTCACAGCTGAGCCATTAGTGGCAGTTGGTGATAAAGTATTTGCAACTAACACAGCATTGGCCCGTGTGCCAGGCTTGGACTGATCCCATCTTCTTCGAGGATTTCCTTTGACCACATTTCGCCGTCGCGGTCGCATTGATCGTAGTCGCCTGAGCAGTAAACGCCATGAATCTGCGCGCACAACCGAGGAAGAATGGGTTGATGCATTAGGTGATGGTGTGGACTATGAAGTTGAAGAGCTTCATCCGCCTAAACCGCGTCTGCGCAGCAAAGGCATCTATCTTTTACCGAATGCATTTACTACTGCAGCCTTATTCAGTGGTTTCTTTGCCATCGTCAATGCTATGAATGGCCAGTTTCAAATGGCTGCCATCGCTATTTTTGCTTCATTGGTCTTGGATGGCATGGATGGGCGTGTTGCTCGCATGACCAATACTCAGAGTGCCTTTGGTGAACAATACGATTCTTTGGCTGACATGGTCTCTTTTGGCGTTGCTCCCGCATTAGTCGCATATGAGTGGGCCTTAAAAGATCTCGGCAAGTGGGGCTGGCTTGCTGCCTTTACCTATTGCGCCGGAGCTGCACTGAGATTGGCGCGGTTTAATGTCAACACTGGAGTGGTGGATAAGAAGTTTTTTCAAGGTTTGCCTAGCCCAGCGGCAGGGTCGCTTGTAGCCGGTTTTATCTGGTTGGCTGACGATAATCAGATTCCCGTAAGAGATACGGCCATTCCTTGGGTGATGTTTTTGATTGCTGTTTATGCGGGCTTAACTATGGTTTCTAATGCCCGTTTTTATAGTGGCAAAGCCTTGGATGTCCGTTACCGCGTTCCTTTTGGGGTGATGGTTTTGCTGATCCTGACCTTTGTTTTGATCTCATCAAACCCGCCGTTAACCCTTTTTGGCCTATTTGTGGTGTACTCAATTTCGGGGTATGTCATCTGGGTTTGGGAGCGACTGCAACACAAACGTTTAAGCTAACCCATCATTTTTAGGGTATATTTAGTCCATGTTGATGAATTTGTCATTATTAACCAGCCTTCTTCTGCTAGCACTAAGCCTTAAGCTTGGGGCGGGTAAGGCCTGAGTTGATGAGATAGACATAATCCATTAACCACCGATACCAGCCCCAGCAATTTGCTGGGGTTTTTGTTTTGTAGTGAAGATTAGTTGAGTAGTAAATAAAGCAACACGTTTAATAAGTAATCCAAACCGGAGAGTAGTGATGAGCGACAAAGTAATCATTTTTGACACCACCTTGCGAGATGGTGAACAATCCCCTGGCGCATCAATGACCAAGGACGAGAAGGTGCGTATTGCTCGTCAACTTGAGCGTTTGAAGGTGGATGTGATTGAAGCGGGCTTTGCGGCAAGCTCAGAAGGTGACTTTCAGGCGATTTCTGCTGTCGCTGCCGCAGTGAAAGACTCGATTGTTTGTTCATTGGCCCGTGCGAATGACAAGGACATTACTCGTGCAGCCGATGCTCTTCAGGCGGCAAACGCCAAACGCATTCATGCCTTCTTGGCAACTAGTCCATTGCATATGGCGGTGAAGTTGCGCATGGCGCCAGAGGAGGTTTTAGAGCAGGCTAGGCGCTCCATTCGATTTGCCCGTAATTTGGCTGCCGATATTGAGTTTTCAGCTGAGGACGGTTATCGCTCAGAAATGGATTTCTTATGCAGAGTAGTGGAGGCCGTCATTAATGAGGGCGCATCCACAATTAATATTCCTGACACGGTTGGCTATGCAACTCCAGAGTTATACGGCGAGTTCATAAAGACATTGCGCACACGTGTGCCCAATTCTGATAAAGCCATCTGGTCTGTTCATTGCCACAATGACTTGGGAATGGCAGTGGCCAATTCCTTGGCAGGAGTCAAAATTGGTGGTGCCCGCCAGATCGAATGCACCATTAATGGTTTGGGTGAGCGAGCTGGTAACACCGCATTGGAAGAAATTGTGATGTCTTTGCGGACGCGTAAAGATTACTTTGATATGGTATGCGGCATCGATGCTAGCCAAATCGTTCCAGCATCCAAGTTGGTCTCACAAATTACCGGCTTTGTGGTGCAACCCAATAAGGCCGTGGTTGGAGCAAATGCATTTGCTCATGCTTCTGGAATCCATCAAGACGGAATTTTGAAGAATCGTGAAACCTATGAAATTATGCGCGCCGAAGATGTGGGCTGGACAACCAACAAAATTGTTTTGGGTAAGCTCTCCGGTCGCAATGCATTTAAGCAGCGCTTACAGGAGTTGGGGATCTCGGTAGAAGCCGAGGCTGACTTGAATGAAGCCTTTATGCGATTTAAAGCGTTGGCAGATCAAAAGGCAGAAATTTTTGATGAAGACATCATTGCCATCATGTCTGATTCTGCAGCAGCAGAGGAGGGCGAGCATTATCAGTTCATTTCTTTGAGCCAACACTCTGAAACAGGTGAGCGCCCTAAATCACGCGTGACATTTCGGATGGGCAATCAAGAAGTGAGCTCTGAGTCAGAGGGTAATGGACCTGTGGATGCCAGCTTGAATGCGATCGAAGAAATTGCTAAGAGTGGTGCAGAGCAATTGCTGTATTCAGTCAATGCTATTACCTCTGGAACTCAATCGCAAGGCGAGGTGACGGTACGCTTGTCTAAGGGTGGGCGCATTGTTAATGGTGTTGGTACTGATCCTGACATCATTGCGGCTTCTGCCAAGGCGTATTTATCTGCTTTGAATAAATTGCATGATCCAAGCCAGGCAAAACTCAATGCACAAATGACTCCATAACCACTCATTAGATGATGTGATTGATTGATGAGTGTGAAGCTTTGAATGGAGCAAGTAATGCAGGCAAAGAATAGAGCTGTATATTTTGGTTTAGATATTCCATTTTTGGATCATCTGGGTGTAGTGCCAGAATTTGCTGAAGCGGGAAAGGTAAGAATTAGCTACACCGTGAGACCTGAGCATGCGAATAGTTTTCATGTTGCTCATGGTGGAGTCATCATGACGCTATTAGATTTTGCAATGGGTGCTGCAGCGCGCACTGCCACCAATCATCCACTTGGTGCCATTACGATTGATATGACTACCAGCTTTTTGCGTCCAAGTTTAGGCAAAATTACCGTTGAGGGGACTTTGCTCAAGGCCGGGAAATCGATTAATTACTGCGAGGCTGTCGCCACCAATGAAGCTGGAGAGGTGACCGCCAAGGCCAGCGGTACATTTGTATTGCGAAGGTAAATATTCCCCAAAATCACTTAAATTCATAATGATATTTATAATAATTATGCCCAATAAGTGATTATTAATAATATATATGTTATTGATAAATATAGAATTATCATTTACATAACCATTATCAAGTAAATGATTTGTATTTCGATATAATAGGTATAAGAAATAGATTATTAAAAAATATTTCTAATAACCTCATATTGGAGAAATTGGTAGATGTCCTCTTATAAAGAACTATTAGCCCAACGCGAACAGCTAGATAAGCAAATTAAAGAAGCCATTGCTCGTGAAAAGGCTGATGGCATTGCTAAAGCAAAGTTGATTATTGAGCAGTACAACCTAGTTGCATCGGACCTATTTAGTCGCAAAACGACTGGAAAAAGTGCTGGTGGCAAGGTGGCTCCTAAATACCGCAATCCCTCGACTGGAGAAACTTGGACAGGGCGTGGCAAGGCGCCAAAGTGGATTGATGGTAAAGATCGCAGTAACTATCTGATCTAAAACATTTTTTTATGAATAAAGGCCGCATTTGCGGCCTTTATTCATTAGAAGCACTTTCTAGAGAGTGCCTCTAGAAAAAGAGGTTCTAAAAGTGAATGCCGATTGGCGTGTGGAAGGCTATCACTAGGGTCTGGATTGGTGGCTGGGTAACCAATAATGAGAGGATTGAGCTCAATGAGGCCATTTTCAAGTTCTTCTTTGATGGTATCGGTTAATTGGGGTCTAGCTCCATGATTCTCATCCGCCAGGGTTACAACTCCTGGATGGAGCCTAATAAAACCTTCATCAACTAGTATAGGTATACGCTGTGTGTCCTTGTTTTTACTTAAATAATGGATCAGGTGTACTTGCTCAACTGGCGGAATCAAGGCATCTAAAAAGATCAGGTCTGGGGCTATGGAAACGGCTTTCATCAGCCCTTCAAGGCTATCTACTGCTACCGCCATTTCAACCTTCAGTTGCCAGTCAGAAATCGAGCTTAGTAATGCTTCGCTATTTTCAGACCTTCTAAAAATCCCCAGGGCAATACAGTGTTGAGAGGTTTTTTGCCGCATTGCGCGTTTTCTGCGCTGTAATTGCTGTTCAAGAGAGCTGGCTAATATCCGACGGTGTCCGCCACGGGTTTTCCATGCGATTAATTCGCCTAATTCAACCATTTTTTGCACTGTCCCCAAAGATACCTGTAATACTTTGGCGCTCTGGCGGGTACTCAAATATTCCAATTCTGGCGTAATTGCTTTCATATTCCCTTTTAATCTTATTAATTCATTTGAAGATTTAGAGAATAAAAATCAAATCTATTTCTATCTGTCCGTAAATCTTGAAAGCCGGGTAGGAAAATTCTTATTCATATTCATTTATAGGGAAATACCCCAAAAACGCAATAAATCAGGGAAAGCCCTTTATATACATGTGGTCACTCGTGTTAAATTACTGCAGTAGTACCAGTATTTGCACAGAGCAATTCGTGAAACGGTACAGCCGTGTAACGGATGGTTATAACCACAGTTTTTATTCGGGAAACCCGATGAAAGGTGAGCATCATGATGCAGGATCAAAGAGATAAATCCTATCTCTTCGGCGGAAACGCCCCTTATGTAGAGGAACTCTACGAATCTTACTTGCACGATCCCAGCTCCGTAGAGGACCACTGGCGTGATTATTTCGATAACGTGAAACAAGTCCCAGCGGTGGATGGTTCGTCTCGAACCGATATTGCACACGGACCAATTGTGGCCTCATTTGCTGAGCGCGCCAAACAGGGTCCGATTCGCACGATCTCTGATTCTGCGGATTCAGAGATGGGGCGTAAACGCGTTGCTGTTCAGCAATTAATTGCGGCGTACCGTAACGTTGGCAATCGCTGGGCAAACTTAGATCCGTTGAAGCGCTCGGAACGCCAGGATATTCCTGAGCTTGATCCAGCGTTCTATGGATTTACCGATGGCGATATGGATATCGTCTTCAATACGAGCAATACCTTCTTCGGTAAAAACGAAATGACTCTGCGTGATTTGTTGCAGGCATTGCGTGAAACTTACTGCGGCACGATCGGCGCCGAGTTTATGTTTATTGCCGATCAAAAGATTAAAAAGTGGTGGCAAGAGAAGTTGGAATCGATTCGCTCAACTCCACAATTCAATGTAGATCAAAAGCGTCAGATATTAGATCGCTTAACTGCTGCTGAGGGCTTGGAGCGCTATCTCCAGGCTAAATATGTTGGTCAAAAACGTTTCTCACTTGAAGGTGGGGAGAGTTTTATTGCCTGTATGGACGAGTTAATTCGTGATGCAGGCGAGCGAGGCGTGCAAGAAATTGTGATAGGTATGGCTCACCGTGGTCGCTTAAATGTGCTGGTCAATACCTTGGGCAAGATGCCTAAGGATTTGTTTGCTGAATTTGAGCACAAGGGTCCAGAAACATTGCCGGCAGGTGACGTGAAGTATCACCAAGGTTTCTCTAGTGATATTTCTACCCCAGGCGGTCCAGTCCACTTATCGCTTGCATTTAATCCCTCACACTTGGAAATTGTGAACCCAGTAGTGGAGGGTTCTGCCCGTGCTCGTATGGAGCGTCGTGGCGATATGCTCGGTGAGCAAGTAATGCCTGTACTAGTGCACGGTGATGCTGCGATTGCAGGTCAGGGCGTGATGCAAGAAACATTAGCTATGTCAGAGGTGCGTGGTTATTCGACTGGTGGCACGGTTCACATTGTGATCAATAACCAAATTGGTTTCACTACCTCGGATCCTCGTGACTTGCGTTCTAGCTTGTACTGTACTGACATCATGAAGGTAGTTGACGCTCCAGTACTACACGTCAACGGCGATGATCCTGAAGCAGTAGTGCTTGCAACTAAGTTGGCGGTTGAATTCCGCACCAAGTTCCATAAAGATGTTGCAATTGACATCATCTGCTTCCGTAAACTGGGTCACAACGAGCAAGATACGCCTGCAATGACGCAGCCCTTGATGTACAAAATCATCGGCGCGCATCCTGGCACACGTAAGTTGTATGCAGACCGCCTAGAGACTCAAGGCGTTTTACCAGCTGGTACCGGTGATTTAATGGTGAAAGAGTACCGTGCTGCAATGGACGAAGGTAAGCAAACTTCAGATCCTGTCTTGAGTAACTTCAAAGGCAAGTTTGCAGTCGATTGGTCACCATTTCTGAATAAGAAATGGACTGATGAAGCGGATACCTCGATTCCATTGACTGAGTGGAAACGTTTGGCTGAAAAGATTTCTACCATCCCAGAAGGTTTTAAAGCGCATCCATTGGTAGCGAAGGTTTATAACGACCGCGCGGCTATGGGTCGTGGTGAAACCAACATTGACTGGGGTATGGGCGAGCACATGGCTTTTGCATCACTGGTGGCCAGTGGTTATCCAATCCGTTTATCGGGCGAGGATAGCGGTCGCGGCACCTTTACTCACCGTCATGCGGTATTGCATGAGCAAAACCGTGAGAAGTGGGATACCGGTACTTATATCGCGCTTCAGCATGTCACGAAAGATCAGGCTCCATTTGTAGTGATTGACTCGATTCTTTCTGAAGAGGCAGTATTAGGTTTTGAGTATGGTTATGCTGCAGCAGAGCCAAATACTCTCACCATTTGGGAAGCGCAATTTGGTGACTTTGCGAACGGTGCACAAGTGGTAATTGACCAGTTCATCGCTTCAGGTGAAGTGAAGTGGGGTCGTGCAAATGGTTTGGTCATGATGTTGCCGCACGGCTATGAAGGTCAAGGTCCCGAGCATTCCTCTGCACGTCTTGAGCGCTTTATGCAGTTGTGTGCGGATACCAATATGCAGGTGATTCAGCCAACGACCGCCTCGCAGATCTTCCACGTATTACGTCGTCAAATGATTCGCCAGTTCCGTAAACCTTTAGTATTGTTTACACCAAAATCATTGCTGCGTAACAAGGATGCCGGATCTCCTTTATCTGAATTTACAAAAGGTGGATTCCAGACAGTGATTGGCGAGCGTGATGAGTCGATCGATGCCAAAAAAGTCACTCGAATGATCATGTGTTCGGGTAAGGTTTATTACGACTTAGTCAAACAGCGTGCTGAGAAGAAGGCGGAAGATGTGGCGATTATCCGTTTGGAACAGTTGTATCCGTTCCCACACAAAGCGCTAACCGCTGAATTGAAGAAATATCCGAAATTGGAAGAGATCGTTTGGTGTCAAGATGAGCCACAAAACCAAGGTGCTTGGTTCTTTGTACAACATAACATCTTGGAAAACATGTCCGATGGCATGAAGTTGGGTTATGCAGGACGTCCTGCATCTGCTTCGCCTGCTTGCGGATACGCACATTTACACCAAGAGCAGCAGAAGTCTCTTCTCAATGCGGCATTTGCCAAATTAAAAGGTTACGTGATCACGAAATAATCGTCTTCATTACTCAACATACATACTTATATAAACAGGATTAATCATGGCTATTTTTGAAGTTAAAGTTCCACAACTCTCTGAATCAGTTGCTGAAGCAACATTGTTGCAATGGAAAAAGAAAGTCGGCGACGCTGTTGGTCAAGACGAAATTTTGATCGAAATCGAAACCGATAAAGTGGTGCTTGAAGTGCCTGCACCATCCGCTGGTGTTTTGACAGAAATCGTTGTTGCTGATGGTGGCACTGTTGTTGCTGAGCAATTGATTGCCAAAATCGACAGCACTGCTGTTGCAGCCGCAGCACCAGCTGCTGCTGCTCCGGCTCCTGCGCCTGCTGCAGCACCAGCGGCCGCGCCTGCAAAAGCGGCTGCTCCTGCAAAATCATCAAGCGCCGCTGCACCATCTGCAGCAAAGATCTTGGCTGAGAAAAATATTGATGCTGGGCAGGTTGCTGGCACTGGTCGTGATGGTCGTATCACCAAGGGCGATGCCTTGAATGCCTCTGCTGGTGGAGCAAAATCTGCTGCATTGCCAAGCGCACCTATTCCAACTGGTGATCGTCCAGAAGAGCGTGTGCCTATGAGTCGTTTGCGTGCTCGTATTGCAGAGCGTTTGCTCGAGTCTCAAGCTAATAACGCCATTTTGACCACATTCAATGAAGTCAATATGGGTCCAGTGAT
>NZ_JAHBAK020000033.1 GCF_018500155.2 Polynucleobacter sp. | reverse complement strand
AGATGTGTATAAGAGACAGGTCACAAACTTCAACATCGCGTAACGAGTTAAAAATCCCGCAACACAAGGCACGCCTAGGTAAATAGCTACAGTCTTAGCAATTTCACCAATCGAAATATTGATGACAGATCCCTCGAAACCAAAATAGGGCGGCAATATAGTTAAAAAGAAATAGGCGTACACGCTAAAGAACAACACTTGGAACACGGCATTAAATGCCACCAAGCCTGCAGCATATTCAGTCGACCCTTTGGCAATATCGTTCCATACGATAACCATTGCGATACAGGGCGCTATCCCAATCAGAATTAATCCTGCCATGTATTCTGGCTGATTGGGGACAAAAGCAATTGCCAATAAAAACATCAGGGTTGGCGCCACAATCCAATTTAGCAAGAATGCTATCCCAAATATTCTTTTATCCCTAAAAACATCCGGCAGCTCTTCGTACTTAACCTTGGCAAATGGCGGATACATCATCAAGATCAAACCAATCGCAATGGGAATATTGGTTGTGCCGATCTGAAACGAATTAATGAAGTCCTCGATACCAGGGATAAAGTAGCCCAAACCGATGCCAAAAGCCATTGCGGCAAAAATCCAAACTGTAAGGTATCTATCCAAAAATGAAAGTTTTTGCGTAATTTGGCTCATGATTTAGTGTGAACCTCTTTCAAGCTCATGGAATCTAATTTGTCTAATGGCATAGAAGCGAGAATATCCAAACGTTTTTGAAGCCCATTCTTAACCTCATTGAATGCTCTGCGCTTATCCAAGTCAGAGCCTTGAACTTGCGAAGGGTCAGGGAAGCCCCAATGTGCTGTAGCTGGATTTCCGGGCCAGAATGGACATTGCTCACCAGCGGCGTTATCACAAACTGTCACAATAAAATCCATCTTGGGCGCATTGGGTAAGCCGTATTCATCCCAAGATTTAGAGCGCAATTTAGACTCATCGTAGCCAAGCTCTGCCACCGCAATATCTTTAGCAATCGGATTGACAGCCGTTCCAGGGGTTGAGCCAGCTGAGTAGCCAACAAATAGGCCGCTTGGATGCATGGATGCTAATGCCTCTCCGAGCACTGAGCGAGCAGAGTTATGGGTACATAAAAAGAGAATGTTGTATTGCTTCATTTGATTTTTACTTTTTTGATTGGAGAAACTGGAACACAAGGCCTTCCACCACAACAGTTATCTAGCAAAAAACTGCTGAGATCTTGAACTAATACCGCATTTGGGCGATAAATAAGATTGCGACTTTGGCGCTCTACCAATAGCAACCCCGCATTTACCAATTCTTTTAGGTGAAAGCTGAGGGTGGCATTCGGAATCCCGAGTTTTTCAATCATTTGAGTGGGCGTTAGCCCCACATCACCGCGCTGGACAATTAAGCGAAAGATATTGAGACGAGTTTCTTGTCCAAGTGCAAGGAAAATATGAATAGCATCTTTATTTTTCATATTTCCAATTATATGGAAATATGTATTACATTTCTATGACAAAAGTTGCTTTGGAATCAATAAATAAAAAGCGCCAAAACCACGCGAAGGGAGTTTTGGCGCCTCTTTCTGGCCTAGATGCAATCATTAGATCCAATTAGGCATTTCTTACCTAATGGTTGTGCGTTGACTTATTCATAGGCATTTGATTAGTAGGCATATTGCCCATCATTTGCTGATGTTGCTTCATCATCTTTTCATGCTCTTCGGGGTGACAGAATTCATGGTCATCAGCACCAGAAATCATTTGATGGGCGCTAGCGCCTTTATAGCCAAGAATGCTTGGATCTAGCATTCCAGCAATCATTGCAATGTGGCCAAATACCAAAAACAATGCGACACATATCGCGTGAATCTTTAGCTTGCCCATTTGGTCCAATGCTTTATTAACTAAGCCCATCTCTTGTAAAGCAATCCAAATGAGCGGTAATCCTGCGATTAGGTAAGTGCCAACAGCAATCACATCAATCACCGTCCTCCATTCGCCCGCCTTGGTAATAGGAATTACCGCATTTGTCATGATGTAAATGATGATACCGACAAAGTAAACGCCAACAGCAAGGCCGGCGAAACGATTAAGGTAATAAACGGCACCATCAAACTTACGTGTAAAGAGCAAATAGAGCTCAGTGATGGCCAAGGTCTCAGCCAAGACGACCGGAATAGCCATAAAGATAATTAAATTCCAGGGCTGGTTAACAGCCAACAACTCCATGTAATGGGTCATGTTCATAGATTTCTCCAATAGATTACAGTGGCCTGATGCCACAAAAATTTGTTAACTACTTAATTAACTAATGAATCTAGGAGGCTTGAAAATATGATTGGGTATCGCCTCCATAACCAGCAAGGGAACCCACGCAACAAAGTGACTGGACAAGTCTGGTTGCGTATATTGATTTGTAGATATGTTGGCTACGACGCCCAAACAGCACTGGTGATGAGTTTGATGATTGGTTGATTGTGACTTTTCAATCTTTGAATCGGCATTTGTATGACAGTTATGTTGCACTACATGCTGAACATGAACACCTCCCAAAGACTCATATGACGCAGACATACTGCCCGCATGAATGAGACTAACAAATAAGGAGAGGCACAAAAACGCACAAATTCGACGCATGATTCATTCTAAGCCTAATTAATGATTTTGTCGTTTTAATGACATCACAAAACCACAAGTTAAGGTAATGCGAGGATAGTTTTAGTATTGCTTGGTAGCCCAGGGCGAAGATGGCTTACTCCAAGTCATCTCATCGCAACCAAAAACTCTTTCTTTAACGCCAACATTAAATCTTTAGCGCTGAGATTTCTAGTTTTCGCGTATTCTTGACCCGCCCATAGACTTTGAAATTCCCCATTATTCATTTTCGCAGCCAATTGCCGCAAAGAAGCGGTCATCGTATTTTGTAGGGGAAATGGCAACGTAGCCTTGTCTTGCATGAGGCGAATAAATTCATTCTCAATGCCTCGGGCAAGCCTGCCTGAGAAACCTCTAGTGAACACTGAGCCCCTGCCATGTTGGCTGAGCAAGTAATCCTTATGGGCTGGTGATGCACTAGACTCATCGCAACATAAAAATGCCGTTCCTAATTGAGCGGCTACAGCCCCCGCTTTTAAAGCATTGGCTATATCCGCCCCATCCATGATTGCGCCAGCACAAACTATTGGTATAGAGCAGTGCTGAACTAATTTTTTAGTCAAGTCAATCGCAGTTAATTTTTCGTCTGCGCCATCTGGGTTAAACATGCCGCGATGACCGCCTGCTTCAATACCTTGAGCCACAATAAAATCGGCGCCCGCTTTTTCAATCATTTGTGCCTCTTGAACATTGGTAGCAGTAATACCAACTACTATGCCCAGCGAGTGCGCCTTCTCTATTGCTCTTAATGGAGGAATCCCAAAATGAAATGTCACAATCTCTGGACAATGCTCCCACACGGGATTGAGCTGCTCTTCTATATCGGGATAAAAAGGGGATTGCGGTATAGCCAGCGAATAATCTCCCTCAAAAGGCAAAGCCCTTAATGCCTCTGTTGCTTGAGCTTGAATTGCTTGCGAAGGTAAATCAACCACACTAAAGACAAAGAAATTTGCATTAATGGGCCCTTTAGTTAAAGCTCTAGTAGCCACCAAATCTTCACTAATTTTTTGCGGCGTACTGTAAGCAAAACCAAAGCTGCCCACACCTCCATGATTGGCAACTGCTGAAGCCAGCTTAGGATTATTAATACCGCCCGCCATTGGAGCCTGAATGATTGGAACTTCTAATCTTGAAAAATTAAACATGTCGCTAAATTAAATGTCGTTTTAAAAAACATTACAAGACGCTGGGATTTTGAGCAACGAAATAAGGATTAAAAATAATCCAACAAGCAAGCCATTACGCTTATTAGTGATCGGGAGATGTCAACCCTATACCCAAAATTCTTTAATTTTTAATGCCTCGACCTTTGCTCGATCATATCCAGTACGCAAAGCGCCTTCGATCTGCTTTGGATCCAACAAATTTACGCCTGGTGGCGTACCAGCAACAATCCATTTAACCTTGGTGCCTGTTGCCTCTACATCCTTAATATTTTGGGCAATTGGGTGTGGAATCGTCGTCAGAATTGCCCCCGTTACACCATTGGTTAACGTAATAATTAAAGCTCTTTTTGAACCAGCTACCAAATCTACATGGGCTGGATTGGAACAAATTCCACCATCCATGACATAACGCTGCCCCAGCAACGTTGGCCCAGCAACACCTGGCAATGAACTGCTTGCAGCAGCTCCATGAGCCAAAGCAATATTATTTTTCTTAGCTGTTTGCTGACCAACAACTAATCGCTCTCCTGTGTAGCAATCAATTCCAGTAGTAAACATTCTTTTTGGTGGCCAACTTGTTTTGCTATCACCCGTTAATAAAGCGGCTAACTTTTCAATGCGATCGCTATTCAATTTATTGTCGGCGGCCAGTGCGGCGGCGCCAATTGTTCTGCGTGTTTCAATACTGCCATCCGTAGCGCTCATATTGACCTTATCAGCCCTCATCTGACTGAGATTAGGCGTTGCCAATGGAGCCATCTTTGAAAAGATTTCTGGAAACTTTCCAAAAAAATCAAACTCTGTTCGCAGGCGATAAAACTCGCCCGATAACAGTGACGAGCCAATGTAAGAGCCAGCAGAAGTACCAACAACCATTTCAGGGATATTGGCCATATCTAAACCAGCTTCATAAAGACCATGAAAAAATCCGCAATACCAAGCAATGTAGTATTCGCCGCCGCCGCCAAGGACCATTGTTCGATCCAATCCTTTTGCTAAGCTCGAAACAGTTGGCTTATTAGCAATGGGGATTACTAAACCATCATCAGCAAATAATTTGCTTGATATTTCTGCTGCCTTTAGCTCTAGATCTGGCTTGGGGGGCAATGTCCGGGCTTCACTATGTGCAAATCCAGAGGTACCAGCTATAGCAACCGAACTAACAACTGTTGTTTTTAAAAAATCGCGGCGTGACATATTGGTACCCCTTGAAAAATTAATTGCAAAAGATGGTAACGATTTCGCTTGTCTTTTTAAGATACATTGCTATCTCTTATTTACCAACGAAACGCCTAGCGCGGCAACAATACCGCCGACGACCATTGATATCAGCACTTGCTCGCCAAGCAGCAATGCTGAGAACAATACTCCAAATGCTGGAACTAGATTAGTAAAGACGGCTGTACGCGATGGGCCGATTGCCTTAATTCCTTGGTAATACCAAATAAAGGCAATAACCGTGCCAAATGCCCCCACGTAAATGATGGAAGCCCAAACATACCATTCAAGTGAAGTCCATTTAATATTTCCAAGCTCGCCTACAGCGCCAATGCTTAAGAACAAGAATCCCCATAAAGTGCCATAAGTTGTAGCGATCACGGGTGATAAGGACTCTAGAGCCTTGCGTGAAATTAATGTGTAGGCCACCCAGCTCAATACGGCACCTAACATCATTAACTCCCCAAGACCAATGGATTGACTGATATCCGTAAGGCCACTTATTAAATCGCCGCGAGTAATCACAATCATTGCGCCAAGCAATGCGATCACTACTCCCATCCAGCGACGCAAACCTAGTCGTTCTTGAAATATCAAGCTGGCCAGCAACGCGGTCATTGTGGGGTTTAGGCTAACAAATAAAGAGGTGCGTCCGGCAGGCACTCTTGCTAAGGCACCAAAGAAGAAAATGTTATAGAGAAAAATTCCCGTTAAACCTAACGCGGCAGTTAGTAATAACTGTTGACGATTAAGTTTTGGCAATCGCCCCTCCATCTTTATTGCAAAAATGATTAGCAATAAAGAAGCCACCAAGAACCTGCCAAATGCTGCTGTCATCAAAGGCAATGACTGGGCTAAGATTCTTCCTGCGATGAAAGTGCCACCCCAAAACGCCGCGACCATTACAAGCTTGAATCCCAGCGCGGGTGTGAGTGAGGAAAAATTGGCTACTGTCATCGGGACAGAATAAACGATGCCACAAAAGACAATGGCCCAACAAGCGGGCTATTGCGATTCTTGGTGGCCCCGAGGGATCTACCTGAGTCAGAGGTACCCACTCTAAACCTCAATGCTTACTACAAAGCAAATAAATTTATTTATATAACTCAACTAATTGATCAAGTGACATGCTCCAGCCATGTTGGAAGCCCATTTCATCATGCGCTTTTCTGCCAGCTTCATTCTGATGCATGACATTCGCCCTATAGTTTGTTCCGCCATCCTTAAGCGGCAAAAGTCTTAGGTCAACCACAAAAAAGAATCCAAGATTCTCGGCTTTTGGTTGTGACTTGGGCTTAAAACCGGGAGCAAATTTATTTGTCCAAACCAGTCGTTGTTGTGGTTCGATGGCTAAAAAACACCAAGCGTTGTCGGGCATTCTTTCGCCATCTGGCGATTGCATAACGGTGCGAAAAATGCCGCCAGGCTGAAGATCGATTTCGCACTCTACAACGCTCCATGGTCTCGGACAAAACCACTTCATTAAGGTTGTTGGATTGGTTAGGCCCTCCCAAATCTGGGCACGAGAGAGACTGACATCACGCTGAAATTGAAGATCAAGCAGTGGGTCTGGCATTTTGGCTCACCTTCAAATGTAAGATGATTTGAGTTTGATTTTAAGTCTCAGGTCGCGAAAAACAAAAAAGCCGCCCGAAGGTGGTTTTGGCATTTCTTAGTGGCCCGGGGCGGAATCGACCAGGGGATAAGGAGATCTAATCCAACTCTAGATACATCTAGCTGTTACCTACAATTGACCCATCTGAGGCCCTTATTTTGCGGTAAGTGCGCATCATATCCATCATTACAGCGGTGCTCCAAGCAAAGCAAAAAAGACTGCTCATTGAGAGAACTACAGCAAGAATGCGATATCTGCTTGGCAGATTTGAAACGGCCTGCTCAGATCCAATCGTTGTATAAATGCCGCCAATAACAACAATAGCGTGATCAATGCTTGACGCTACGCCATGCCACAACCCTAAGAATGAGAGTATGCCAATCTCGCTTAAATGAATTAGCGCTAATGCGGATAACCCCATAAAGAAAAAAATTTCCATACGGAAATATTGCTTCTTAGCAATCAATTTATTGGCGTGCCGATGGTATATGGATTGCGCTCCCCACAAACATAAACCGTGATACACAATCAAAACAAAGAACACCACGATAAAGCCTATCAACAAGCCAAAAGAAGATAAGTCGCTAATTGAAATTTCTTTCATTTTTGAGCACCTAGTTAATATTGTCTGGTTAACCTAAACAACCTTTTGGATGAATTGTATCTAGCGGTGCATCCAAGCAGGCCATAATCTGCCTCTCTCGGAAAATGAAAAACCACCCGAAGGTGGTTTTGGTGTTTCTTGGTGGCCCGGGGCGGAATCGAACCACCGACACAAGGATTTTCAATCCTCTGCTCTACCGACTGAGCTACCAGGCCAAGAGTGATGATTATAGCGGAACTATAAAGTCTCCCCCTTGTAACCCCGATAAAGCCTACTGAAGCTTGCTACGCTCTTGTTGATATTGTTGATAACTTGGCAGGATGGGTTTTTTTGGCTCGGTCCCGCCACTATTCGCTTTTTGTTGAGAACGTACGCCTTCATACATTGACTCAGAAGGTGCCGATCCGCACCCGGCAATAAATGCAATGATCAATGCCAAAACTATAAATAGTGGTTTTTTTGTCATGCCATTCTTTTCTTAAATGCTCGGTTGCTTTTTAATGTAATGGATAATTTTTACAAATGCTGTCTATTAAATAGTATGGTGATGCTTAAATAATCTACCTTGGGGATCTTTATGAAGGCCGCAGTCAATTTTTACTTTTTAATCGTCTCGTTTTTTGTTGCTTCTTCATACGCACAAACTTCTAATTTAGCTGGTCCTTATGGACAAATCGGTGTTGGCTACCAAAATACATCTCCCTCGTTTTCAAATACAAGTCTAGTCGCCCTAGGTCAATCGCTCAACCCCAATATCTCCGTCTCAAATTCCAGTGGGACAACCGGCGTGATTTCTGCGGGCTACAATTTTTCACTTGCACCCTCATTACTTATTGGCCTTGGATTAGATTTTTCTCCCTTCTCCACGCAAAGTGCTACAGCCTCTGCAAGCTATAGCGGGCCAATAGGTTCATATCAAAATAGTGCGTCTGTCTACATTTAAAATACGCTCAACCTCTTTGTCTCTCCAGGTATCGCTCTAGATCAAAATAAGTTGATATACGCAAAAGTTGGCTACACAGGAGCAAGTGCCAATGGTGTAAATACTGATTTCTATATGGGTGGCACAAGCTTTGGATTTGGCTATAAGCAAATCATCAGCTCTGGTGTTTATGGTTTTGCAGAATACAACTATGTTAACTATGGCAGCCTGAGCCGCTCTTTGAGTGGAAACTTGGTAACCCCAACTAAATTAAGCGTTCCTGCAACGCTTACATCCACCGTTTCCGCCACATCAACCAACCTACTTATTGGGCTTGGTTATCGCTTCTAGCTACTGCTCGCCTTTGTTGCGAGAGGTGTCTATACCCAAAGCCTTGAGCTTGCGATACAAGTGCGTTCTCTCAAGGCCGGTGTATTCAGAAATCTTGGTCATGCTTCCGCCCATGATTTGCATCTGATGCTCAAAGTAAGCCTTCTCAAAAAGATCTCTAGCCTCTCTTAAAGGGAGATCAAAGTAAGTCTTCGCAATTCCGCTAATGAATTCACCTTCAAGAACTTGCTCAATTGGCTCATTATTTACTGGCTTGGAAACTAGGCTTGGGCTTGACCCTTGCTGAGGCGTCTTTTCTTCAACTGGCTCAACGTATTTTGGAGAGCTCTCTAAAGCCTTGCTAACCGTCTTTAAGAGCTTTTGTAAGGCAATTGGCTTTTCTAGAAAGTTCAGCGCGCCAATGCGGGTTGCTTCTACAGCGGTATCAATGGTTGCATGTCCAGACATCATGACCACTGGCATTGTTAGCTGACCAGTCTTGGACCATTCTTTTAATAAAGTGATGCCATCAGTTTCAGGCATCCAAATGTCAAGCAAAACCAAATCTGGGCGCATCTGCTCACGAATGGTTCTAGCCTGCGCGGCACTCTCCGCAGCATAGACGGTATGCCCCTCATCAGTCAGAATCTCGTTGAGTAACTCACGGATTCCCATTTCGTCATCAACGACCAGAATACTAGCCATGCTTAGGCTGCCTCATTTGCTAAGTTCATAAACAAAATTGATACTTGCGCACCAACCACTTCTTCCCCCTGCATACGATTTCGGATTTCTATTTTTGCACCGTGATCGTCAATAATTTTTTTCACAACTGCCAAGCCTAAGCCGGTGCCTTTACTTTTTGTAGTGACATAAGGCTCAAACGCTCTTGCCAATATCTTAGCTGGAAATCCAATCCCGTGATCGCTAATTGTTAAGCGCACTGCATTTTGTGTCGCTCCATTTTGCTCTCCATAGGAAACCAATTCTGTTTTTACTTCAACAGGCTCCGATTGACGCTTACCTTCAAGAGTGGCATCTTGAGCATTTTGGAGCAAATTATGGATAACCTGCCTCAACTGTGTTGGGTCACCCATAATATTTGGACAACTTGGGTCTAAACGGGTTTGCAATGGACTGCCTTCATACAGGCCAAGAATCTCAGTAGTAAGTGTGTTGATTGAAACGGGTTTTAGCTGGGGCGATGGGGTCTTGGCAAAATCCCTAAAGTCATTGACCATCTCCTTCATAGCCTGTACCTGGCCAATAATGGTTTCGGTGCTGCGATTAATCATTTCTTCTTGCTCAGGACTGAGCTTGCCAGCAAGCTTATGCTGCAAGCGCTCTGCAGAGAGTTGAATCGGCGTTAATGGATTTTTGATTTCGTGAGCCAACCTTCTTGCCACTTCGCTCCACGCGATCGATCTTTGTGCACTAACAACATCTGTAATGTCATCAAAAACCACCATGCGTAGATCATCCGTTAACTTCGTGCCGCGCACAAATAAAGTAATTCCTGGCTCATTTTCATACTCACTAGTGGCATGCAATTGAATTTGTTTTTGCCAAATTGGTGCAGACTGTTGCGCATCAGAAGCAGCCGACTCTGGCTCAGCATTTGCAATGGCAAGTTTCATCGTTGCAAAACCTTCTTTAATGGCTTCTTCAAACTCTGTCAGAGAAGGGTTGCTGCTTAAGGGCTTTCCATCTAGCAGGGTGAGGTCCTGTGAAAAAATACGGTCTGCACCAGCATTGCTTGAAACGAGATTGTATTGTTTATCAAAAATGCAAACCCCTGCAGTTAAGCTTCCCAAAACCCTTTCAAGAAAGGCCTTTGACTCTTGCAAAGAGGTACGGGTATCGGCCAATTGTTTGGTCATCACATTGAACTGGCGCGTCAACATGCCTAACTCGTCCCCAGTATCTAATTCCGGCTTAGGCGATAGATCTCCTTGCGCAACGGCTTGAGTGCCTTTTAATAACATCAATAAGGGTTTGGCAAGCTGGCGGCCCAATAACAACGCCAATATCACAGCCACAAATAAAGCAAAAAAGAGGGTCAGAGTTAAAGTCCCCACAAACATTTTGCGCAAACCACTACGACCCAACGATTTTTCTTGATAGTCCGTATAAGCAGTTTCAACTGCAAAAATATTTTTTGCCAACGGTGCTGGAATAACGCGAACTAATTGCAAGAAATACCTGTCATCCAGGTCTTTATTTGCATCTGCTTTATTGTGAACCGCGCGCTTGCGCACAATAGGAATAATTGCTCTTACTCGATAGCTACGCTGACCACCCTCAAGCTCTATTTGCTCTACCGAAGTCATGCCCTTCTTTTTAAAGGCCTCGCTAACAATCTCTAAATTTGGCGGCGGCAAATAGTTATTCGTTTTTACTTCGCTAGTAAAAATCATTTTGCGTTGCATGCTAAATAGGGTGATCTCTTGGATTCCGAACTGGCTGCGGATTTTCATCACCATAGAGGCAACTTGTTCAGCACTAGTACCAGCTGGCGCCAACACAATCTGCTCAGCAATATATTTGCCCTCGGAAAGAATTTCTTCTTGGGCGAGCCTTAAGGTCACGCGCCCCAACTCTAAGCCAGAATTGAGTGCAGACTCCACCTGTACATCAAACCAAGTTTCAATACTGCGGGATACGAATTGCAGCGAAACGCCATACAAAATGAATCCGGGCACCGCTCCCACCAAAGCAAAAATCATCGCAAGTTTTGCAATCAAGCGGGTGCCAAACTTGCCGCGATACCACCGCACTGCAATTACGACAACTAAAATTAATATGACCAGTGTGAGAGATATGCCGATGATGAAGTTAGCCGCATAGAGCCAAATGAAATAGCGCTCAAAAAACTCGGTATTGGATGAGGCAATTGCCAACAAAGCTAACAGTAAGAGGGCGAATACACCAATTAAGCCGATAGAAAATGGCAATAGTTTTTTACGCCAAATTTTTGACTCAAAAAAACTAGGATTAATCGATGCGGTAGGATTGTTCATCGTTTAATTAAATTCGGGCCATTGGCGGAAAATGGAAAACGATACCAATCACTAGAGACATTCCAGTCTCGGTTGTTTAAAGCGTTAACTTGAAACGGCTTGGGCAGCTTACTTAAATCCAAAAACATCCGAAATCCCGCGGTATATGATCTATTTGGATCCAGCTGATTCGCTTCGATTACACGCCAGCCACCAATACTACCAACCGCTTGCAGCGCCTCACCAAGGTTTTTAGCAGAAAAACTAAACCCCTCAGAAGCGATTCGATATTGCTGCGTCAAAGGTTGATAAGAAAGACGAATTTGTCTTTGAGCGAATATCGTTTTTTCATCAAACCAATACCAGCGAGATCGCATCAACTCAAAATCAACCTGAAAATACAGAACAACGCCTTTTTGGATAGCATCCTCTAAACCAGGAGTAAGTTCGATTTGAAAGGAGGTGTTTAATAGCCACTCGCCATCAACCTTTTCCATTTCAAAAGATTTGATCTTGATTCCCTCGGCGTGAACAGTTGTTGAAGCAATGCACACAGCCATCAAGCAGAAAAGGATCAGTTGCTTAATTCGTTGGCTCATGGCCTTTTTTTCTAAATAAAGCGTAGTAAAAACCATCATTGGTCTCAGAGGGCAAAAGCTGTCCTGGAGCGCCTAATCGTACCGCATTGCTATGCTGCTGCGCAAACCATATCGCCTGATCTTCCCCCTCTTCAGGAAATAAGGAGCATGTCACATAAAGTAGCAGCCCCTCTGGTTTAAGCATTTGCCAGGTGTGGGTCAAAAGCTCTCGTTGTTTTTGCTGCAAAGACGTTATATCTGCAGCGCGGCGCAAAAAAGGTATATCTGGGTGTCGCGACACAATTCCAGATGCTGAACATGGGGCATCCAGCAAAATTTTGTCAAAAAGTTCGCCGCCCCACCAATTACTTTTGGAGGCATCCCCATGAATCACTTTTACATTTTCTGAATACAAATGTAATCGCTCTAAATTGCCCTCGATCTTTTTGAGTCGCTGGGCATCCATCTCTAAAGCCAGCATGCGGCAATCGGCCAATTCTAAGAGATGGCCTGTTTTTCCTCCAGGCGCAGCACAGGCATCCAATATCAAATCGCCAGGTTGTGGGTTTAACAGAATGGCTGCAACTTGAGCGCCCGCATCTTGTACTGAAACTGCGCCACCATAAAAACCAGGTAACTCAGAAACCGGAACGGGGCTTGTCACTAACAATGCTTCAGACAAATTAATGCCCGCGATGCTTGCAATTGGTGTGGATGCAATTCCTTTTTCACTCAATAAAAGTTGATACTGTTCGCGCGAAAATTGTTTTCTATTTACTCGCAGAATGAGTGGCGCACGTCTAGCTTGCGCAAATAAAATGGCTTGCCACTGTTTTGAGTAATTTTTCTTTAAACTCGCACGCCACCATGCTGGGACATACATAGGGATTGGGTCTGGGGGATATCTATGCTCACCCTTAGGCGGATGCAAAAGCAAGTCAACCTTGCGCAATACTGCATTGACTAGGCCCTTGGCATAGATTGTTTTGTCATATTCTGAACAGGCTCTCACAGCCTGATCCACAATGGTATGAGCAGGATAGCCTTTACCTTCGGAACTATCTTGCAAAAACAATGCAATGGCAACACTTAAGAGATGATCAATTTCTGGCGCGGGCGCTTTTGGAATGAGTTGTTTTATTAACTCGTGAGAACGAACCCATTTTCGTAAAGCATCAAAAGTTAGGCTTTGAACAATAGGTTTTTCTTGGACTTCGAGCTGATCTAAAACTTCAGTTAAAGATCTGCCATGCATGACTTCTGTTATTGCTTGTGCGGCAATGGCAATTGCCTCAAACAAGGGCAGATTAAGGGTGTGTTTTTGAGCTTGCAATGATTTTGTCCATCTTCAACTTTACTTCGGTAACGCTTCAAAACATATTGGCTGCTTCGTACCCTCAACCGTCTGTAGCCATGTTTTTGCGTCAATCCTTTTGCCACCAGGTTTTTGCACTTCAAGAACTTCGATGACGTTCGCGCCACATTGCACAAAAATTCCACGCTCGCCAAAGCCCAGCACCTCTCCCGGCTTACCTTTTTTGTGATCTAACTTAGGACAAAGACTGGAATTCCAAAGCTTGATGGTTTGGCCTTCAAAACCACTAGTAGAGCCGGGGAAGGGGTTAAAAGCCCTAATCTGAGCATCGATTGTTTTGGCCTCCAAAGACCAGTCTATCTCAGCTTCACTTTTTAAAATCTTTTCCGCATAGGTAATGTTTTCGGCTGGCTGTGGAGTGTGCGTCAATGTCTGGCCCGAATCTAACTGCGCAAGAACGTTCACGATGAGTTTTGCGCCTAACGCTGCTAATTTGTCATGCAAGGTTGCACTCGTGTCGCTCGTGGTAATTTCAACAACATCTATTAACACCGTACTTCCAGTATCAAGGCCAGCATCCATTTGCATAATGCATACGCCTGTCTTTTGATCGCCAGCCTCTATTGCACGCTGAATTGGAGCGGCTCCTCGCCAACGAGGCAATAAGGAAGCATGGATATTAAAACTTCCGTGCCTGCCAGGGCGCTCACTAATATCTAAAATCTCTTGGGGCAATATCAAACCATAAGCAACCACTACCATCGCATCAAAATCAGTTTGAATTAAACGCTGATAGGCCTCTTCTGCTTGCGCTTTTTTATGCGAGTCTGAACTAGTGCGCCGTAGCGTTTCAGGCTGAATGACCGGTATCTTTTTTTCTATTGCAAACTGTTTAACCGGGCTGGCCTGAAGATGCATTCCTCTGCCAGCAGGACGATCTGGCTGGGTTAACGCCAAGACAATATTATGGCCAGCATCATAGATTGCTCGCATTGCTTGCGCGGCGAATTCAGGAGTGCCAGCGAAGACAATTTTCATAAATACGCTTAACGCGAACCTATCAACTCTTTAGCGCGCTTTTTCAATTTTTGTGAAATGCGATTACGTTTAAGAAGCGACAAATACTCAACAAAAACTTTACCTTCTAAATGATCGAGTTCGTGTTGCAAGCATACTGCTAGCAACCCATCAGCTTCGATTTCAAATTCTTTACCGTCCAAATCCAAAGCCTTTACTTTTATTTGTGCAGGGCGCTCAACCTCATCATAAAAATCAGGAACTGAAAGACATCCCTCACGCCAAGATTTTTTCTCTGGGCTGGTCCAAGTGATTTCAGGGTTAATGAAAACTCGCAGCTCATTTTGTTCATCAGACACATCAATAACAACGATTCGCTCATGAATATCTACCTGGGTTGCAGCCAAACCCACTCCTGGAGCGTCATACATCGTATCAGCCATATCAGCTACGATTTTTTTGATGCGTTCATCTACCTTGGCAACCGGTTTGGCAACCTTGTGCAGACGGGGGTCGGGATAACAAAGAACAGTTAATAGGGCCATGTAGGAATTATCCAACAGAGCAATCCATCTGTCCCGATTGCCATCAAAACCC
The DNA here is from genome assembly GCF_018500155.2 of Polynucleobacter sp. GTDB lineage: Bacteria > Pseudomonadota > Gammaproteobacteria > Burkholderiales > Burkholderiaceae > Polynucleobacter. The sequence continues at coordinate 28,424 of NZ_JAHBAK020000033.1, read as the reverse complement.
CACGCCTCAAAAATGCTTTCACCATGACCCTTGAAAAACAAATGATTAAAAAAATTATGCGTGGAAGCCCAAACTATCCTACGCGCTTAAATGATTTATTCGACCCACCTTCGTGCATTTATGCCCTTGGAAATGTCCAACTTCTTCAGCGCCCAATGATCGCTATTGTGGGCTCACGGGCTGCGAGCCCACAAGGATTAAGTCACGCTTATTTTTTTGCCCAATCACTCGCAAGATCTGGCGCTCTCATTATTTCTGGTCTTGCGAGGGGCGTCGATGGCGCTGCCCATAAAGGGAGCCTAGCAGCAGAATCTCAAACTCTAGCGGTATGCGGAACAGGTCTAGACATCACGTACCCTAAAGAGCATTTTGGGCTCGCCCAGCAAATTGCCCGGCAAGGGCTACTGGTCTCGGAATTTATGCCTGGGACGGGCCCAAGACCCTTTCATTTTCCTAAGAGAAACCGCATCATTGCAGCCCTATCACTAGGGGTAATCGTGATTGAAGCCGCTAAAAATTCTGGCTCTTTAATCACCGCCCGGATAGCGGCAGATTTGGGTAGAGAAATTTTTGCGTTACCGGGAAACATTCATGATGGCCACTTTGCTGGATGCCATCAACTCATTCAACAGGGTGCCAAATTGGTTTGCAAGCCTAAAGAAGTGCTGGAAGAGATTCTTCTTCCATAAAAAAGTCTTTTTATACAATTGGTTAGCGCGTTTTATGACGCTTTTAGACCTCCAATTGAAAGTCAAATCATGCCCAAATTAAGGGGTTTTTGGACATTTCCAGATTTATCGGTTAATAATAAAAAAGAGGGGTTGAAGTAGACCAATGCCAAATTTGGTTTAAATTGATCCTCCTTTTTCGCTAATAAACATTCATTTAGGCTCAAATTTAGGCAAACGCGTGGCTAAAGCATCTACCAAAAGCAGCTCCAAAACCATATCGGCGGACCACCCAAAGGCGTTAATCATTGCCGAAAAGCCGTCGGTCGCCAATGACATTGCTAAGGCCCTTGGAGGGTTTACAAAGCACGAAGACTATTTTGAAAGCGATGATTTTTTAATTTCATCCGCAGTGGGCCACCTTTTAGAAATAGCGGCCCCAGAGGAATATGACGTAAAACGCGGTAAATGGTCTTTTGCCAATTTACCGGTTGTCCCGCCCCATTTTGATTTGCGCCCAATCGCAAAAACAGAATCGCGCCTAAAAGTCTTGCAAAAGCTCATTAAGCGCAAGGACGTTACCACCCTCATTAATGCATGTGATGCCGGACGCGAAGGCGAGCTCATTTTTAGATTGATTGCCCAACACGCGAAAGCCTCTCAAACTATCAAAAGACTTTGGCTGCAATCGATGACGCCTGCAGCTATTCGAGAGGGGTTTGCAACTCTACGCTCTGATGATGAGATGCAGCCTCTTGCCGATGCTGCTCGCTGCCGCTCAGAAGCGGACTGGTTAGTAGGCATTAATGGCACTAGAGCAATGACCGCCTTCAATAGCAAAAGCGGTGGATTCTTTTTAACAACCGTCGGTCGAGTGCAAACGCCAACCCTTTCCATTGTGGTTGATCGTGAAGAGCTTATACGTAAATTCGTATCAAAAGATTACTGGGAAGTGAAGGCCGAATTTATTGCCTCCGCAGGTATATACGAAGGGCGATGGTTTGATCCTAAGTTTAAAAAAGATGTGACGGAGCCGGACGCCCGCGAAAATCGCATTTGGAGCGAAGCGGCGGCACAAAGTATTGTGGCAGCTTGTCGTGGGAAAAAAGCCTCTGTCACAGAAGAATCAAAACCCGCAACCCAGCTGGCTCCACAACTTTTTGATTTAACCAGTTTGCAACGTGAAGCCAATGCTCGCTTTGGCTTTTCGGCAAAAAATACATTGGGTCTAGCTCAAGCACTTTATGAACGTCATAAGGTACTAACCTATCCGCGAACTGATGCAAAAGCATTGCCCGAGGATTATCTTGATACCGTGAAACAGACTATGGAAAATCTTGCGGAGCACTCGCAAGAATATCGCCCATTTGCAAAACAAATTCTGCAAGGCGATTCCGCTGACTCAAAAGCAAAAGCCGGTCATGGCTGGATAAAACCCAACAAGAGAATTTTTGATAACTCCAAGATTTCTGATCACTTTGCCATTATTCCAACCCTAGAAGCGCCCAAAAGCTTGAGCGAGCCAGAGGCAAAGCTTTATGACTTAGTTGTGCGCCGCTTCTTAGCTGTCTTTTATCCTGCTGCTGAATTCCGCGTCACCACACGCATTACTGAGGCCTCGGGACATCATTTCAAAACCGAAGGTCGAGTGCTCGTCAACCCAGGCTGGCTAACCGTTTACGGAAAATCTAACCAGGCAGACGATGAGCTGGTGCCAGTAAAAGAGGGTGAAACCGTACAAACCGAATCTGTTGTCGCCGTTCCACTCAAAACTAAACCGCCTGCGCGCTATACCGAAGCTACCTTGCTGTCTGCAATGGAGAGCGCCGGGAAGTGGGTTGATGATGATGAAATGCGTGAAGCAATGGCTGAAAAAGGGCTTGGCACTCCAGCAACTCGTGCCGCGATTATCGAAGGGCTGCTTGCTGAAAAGTACATAGTGCGCGAGGCACGGGAACTCATCCCCACAGCTAAGGCGTTTCAATTAATGACCTTGCTGCGTGGCTTAGATGTAGAAGAGCTCACTCGTCCAGACTTAACTGGAAGCTGGGAAAACAAGCTGTCGCTCATTGAGCACGGCAAAATGAAGCGCGATACATTTATGCAAGAAATTGCGCAGATGACACAAAGAATTGTGAAGCGCGCCAAAGAATATGACAGCGATACCATTCCGGGCGACTATGCAACCTTAAGCACCCCATGCCCACACTGCAAGGGCCCCGTTAAAGAAAACTATCGACGTTTTGCATGTGAAAAATGTGGTTTTACGATTAGCAAAACCCCGGGTGGTCGCGCTTTTGAATATCCAGAGGTGGAAGAGTTATTACGTGAGAAAACCATTGGTCCACTGCAAGGCTTTCGTAGCAAGATGGGGCGTCCATTTGCAGCCATTATTAAATTAACTGAAATACCCGAGGATGATGCCGATTATCCAAATGCCGGATTCAAGCTAGAGTTTGATTTTGGCAATACAGAAGATGATGAAACAGAGGCGATCGATTTCACTGGGCGCCAAGCATTAGGCGCTTGTCCAAAATGCTCTGGGGCGGTTTATGAAGACGGAATGCGATACATTTGCGAGAGCAATACTGGGCCCAGCAAATCATGCGATTTCAAAACTGGTAAAGTCGTTTTGCAGCAAGAAGTCTCTCACGAGCAAATTCAAAAATTGCTCAAAGAAGGCAAAACTGATCTTCTTACCAACTTTAAATCTAACCGCACTGGGCGTGGCTTCAAAGCCTACCTAGCGCTTGGCTCGGATGGCAAAATTGGTTTTGAGTTTGAAGCTAAGGCGCCGGGCGCTGCCAAAGCACCAGCCAAGAAACGTGCGGGCGCCAGCGCAGCAACTAAATCGGAAGCAAAGCCTAAACGCGCAAGCAAAGCAAAGTCGTCCTCCAGCAGCTGAGCTGTAATTAGCTTGGCTGCTAACGCTGACCACAAAATTCCCCTTGACCCCAGTGCAGTAGCAATAAAAATGCCAGGGCGCTGATTCAAGGCGCCGATGATTGGCAAGCGGTCGCCCGCAACACAACGCACACCAACAAACTCTCCATCGTGGTGGAGATGCTTTACATTTCCATCGGCATAATTCACCAAGCCTTTGGCTTGCTCACGATTAAAGTCATCGCTGGTCAGTCTTGGAACAAGATCGTCCTCTCCCTCATCAAAGCTAGACCCTACCATCCAGCGATAAATGCCATCATTTCCCTTAAGAGCCGGCAAGCAATAACCGTCGCCCGAAATTCCGACTCTGGGTAACTTTGTCACCCAGTGATCCTGGGGGTTAATTGAAAAAATGCTTAGCTGCCCGCGCACAGGCCTGAGCGGCAAACGCAGGCCCAAACTGTTGATCAAGGGCTTGGTCCCCATTGCCGCTGCAAGAACCACTTTCTTCGCCGTTACTACTACATGCCCTTGATTGTCTTTAAGGCGCCAAATACCCTCAACATTTTCTAAGCAAGTAATTTGTGTGCCCCATAAACATGTGAGGCCATCATGATTGCTTAATAGCTCTTTTGAAGCTTGCGATAAGTCTAGGCTGGCACCGCGCGCGATCCAAACCCCGCTTTGCTCAACACCGCAGACACTGCTTGCTTCTTTAGCATCTAAGGGAATTGCAATATCTTTTTCTAGATTGAGTGAGCGCAGATGGGCTGACACCTCATCCCGATTAAATGTGCGGTCTTTTTTTGTTGGAAGAAAAATGCCGTGGGCATTCCACGTCTTTCCCCAACGCGCTTCGGCCAATAAAAAAGCTAAGCGTGTTAGGCGCAATAAGCGTGGAGAGCCTTTGCCAATATGGGGATGTGCAATTGCATATGCATGACTAGAGCATGCTGTTGCAGCCGAATTTGCGGCATCAATTACACAAACTGATTTTCCACACTCAAGAAGCTCTCGGGCAATTGTTGCACCACAAATACCTGCCCCAATCACCACGATGTCATGGTGATTGGGTTTGGTCATTAATGTGTATGAAGGGTATTACTAACAGTGTTGCCGATTAGGCGTTGAGGCGCTGCTCAATCTTTGCGCGGGTCTCTTTTAACTCTTTAGGCAAACGCTCGCCAAGATGATCAAACAACTCTGTATGCAGCTTTAACTCATTCTTCCAGTCATCAACTGCAACGGTAATTGCTTTAGCAAATTTCTCGGGTGAATAATCAAGGCCGCCCCAGTGCATATCATCATATTCAGGGGTAATACCAAATGGGGTTTCTTTGCCCTTGGCTTTACCTTCTGCACGATTCAAAATCCAAGAGAGAACGCGCATATTCTCACCGAAGCCTGGCCATACAAATTTACCGTTTTCATCTTTGCGGAACCAGTTCACGCAATAGATCTTAGGCAATGTAGCGCCTTCTGCTTGTAGCTTCTTACCAATATTGAGCCAATGTTGGAAGTAGTCGCTCATGTTGTAACCTGCAAACGCAATCATGGCGAATGGGTCACGGCGGACAACACCAATCTGACCAGTAATCGCTGCGGTAGTTTCAGAGCCCAAAGTAGCGGCCATGTAAACACCCTCAACCCAATCACGTGCTTCACTCACAAGTGGAACAGTATTAGAGCGGCGACCGCCAAATAAGAATGCATCAATTGGAACGCCTTCTGGATCATCCCATTTTGGGTCTACCGCTGGATTATTGGTTGCTGCTACTGTAAAGCGTGAGTTTGGATGAGCTGCTTTACGGCCAGCGGCGCCATCTGCAGGAGTCCAATCCTTGCCTTGCCAATCGATCAAATGTGCTGGGGGTGTTTCTGTCAAACCTTCCCACCAAACATCACCATCATCCGTTAGACCAACGTTGGTAAAAATAACGTCCTGATTAAGTGAGTCAATACAGTTTTGGTTGGTTTGGCGGTTTGTTCCAGGAGCAACGCCAAAGTAACCAGACTCAGGATTAATCGCGAATAAACGTGTTTTGCCGGTGACAGGGTCTTTGCGTGGCTTGATCCAAGCAATGTCATCACCAATGGTAGTAACCTTCCAACCTTCAAAACCTTTTGGTGGAATCATCATAGAGAAGTTGGTTTTGCCACAAGCAGAAGGGAAGGCGGCGGCAATATGATATTTCTTACCTTCAGGCGAAGTCACGCCCAAAATCAACATATGCTCAGCGAGCCAACCTTGATCGCGGCCCATGTTTGAAGCAATACGCAATGCGAAACATTTTTTACCTAACAGCGCGTTGCCACCATAGCCTGATCCAAAAGACCAAATCTCGCGTGTCTCTGGATAGTGAACAATGTATTTGTTTTTATTATTCGGCCATGCAACGTCTTTTTCGCCGGCAGCTAATGGCTTACCAACAGTATGAATGCAAGGCACAAACTCGCCGTCCGCACCCAACTGATCAATCACCGCCTTACCCATACGAGTCATGAGACGCATATTGATGGCAACATAAGGACTATCAGAAAGCTCTACACCAATGTGTGCAATAGGTGAACCAATTGGGCCCATAGAAAATGGCACAACATACATTGTTCTTCCGCGCATGCAACCATCAAAAAGAGGCTTTAAGGTTGCGCGCATTTCGCTTGGCTCAACCCAGTTATTGGTTGGACCAGCATCTTCTTTTTTAGCAGAACAAATAAAAGTACGATCTTCGACGCGAGCAACATCCTCTGGGTCAGAAAGTGCTAAAAATGAATTTTTACGTTTTGCTGGGTTAAGGCGTTTAAAAACGCCCGCACTAACAAGTAACTCGCATAACTCATCGTACTCTGCTTGAGAACCGTCACACCAACGAATAGCATCAGGTTTTGTGAGGGCGGCAACCTCTGCAACCCACTCAATTAAACGCTGGTTTTTTACGTAGGCGGGCGCATTCACATTGATTTGGCCGCTAGTAGTTGAAGTCATATGTTTCCCTATGAAAATTGAATTTTTTAATCCGATGATTTTAACATTTTGGACATATTTCGCGTCTTATGGATTGCCCACGATGGCTGGTCACTTGCCTATGCAAAATTGGCTAAAAATCTTGCCCAATAAATCGTCTGGCAGCAGCTTTCCTGTAATCTGACCTAGGTGATTTTGCGCTAAAGATAGCTCTTCTGCAAACAATTCGAGCGAATTGTTGCCATTTGCAGCGAATTGCTCCGATCTTTCAATATGCTCAGCAGCGCGCTCAATACATTCTAAATGGCGCCTACGCGCGACAATGGATCCCTCTTGGGATCCATTCCAGCCAATTAATTCGAGTATTTTTTGCTTAAGGTCTTCAATCCCATAGCCCGTTTTGGCCGATATCAACAATGTGTTCTCGTTTCTTGATATTTTTGCCAAATCCAATAGATCTGCCTTGTTTATCAACTCAAGGATGGGGCACCTAGCTGGCAATGCCTTCAATATTTGTGGCCTTAAATCGTTAACTTCTTTTTGAGCACCCGGCGCAGTTAGAAACACCACCAAATCTGCCGACCGAATAGCTTCCCAGGTCCGCTCGATCCCCTTGGCCTCGACTTCATCAGTGGTTGACCTCAGGCCAGCCGTGTCAATAATGTGTAAGGGCACCCCCTCAATCTGGATGCTTTCTCTCACTCGATCGCGAGTAGTGCCAGCAATGGGTGTAACGATGGCCACCTCTTCTCCAGCCAAACAATTTAATAGCGAACTTTTACCGACATTTGGTGCTCCGACCAAAACCAAGTTTGCCCCATCACGCAAAATTTTTCCCTGCTTGGCGCCATCCTGTAATGTCCGAAGCTTATGCTTCACCGCCAAAAGTCTCTCGCGAGCATGGGCATTTTCCAAAAACTCAATTTCCTCTTCTGGGAAATCTAATGTTGACTCCACCAAAATTCGCAACTGAGTAATCTCTTCGATTAACTCATTAATGTCATGGGAAAAGGTTCCCTGCAAAGACCTTGCGGCACCAAGCGCAGCAGCTTCGCTCTGCGCATCAATTAAATCTGCAATGGCCTCTGCCTGAGCTAGGTCTACCTTGTTGTTTAAGTACGCTCGTAAAGTAAATTCGCCAGGCTCAGCAATAGCCAAGCCGCTATCTTTTCCCAGCTCAAGGCAGCGCCGCATAACCAAACCCAGCAACTGGGGGCCACCATGGCATTGCAACTCAAGAACGTCTTCTCCAGTAAACGAGGCTGGAGAGGCGAAATAAATTGCTAGAAGCTGATCAATAAGTTGATCAGAGGCGTCTAGCAAATTGAGTAATGTTGCCTGTCGAGGTTGAAGCTCTTTGTTAAAAAGGGCTTTAATTATTGGCTTTAGGTCTTGCCCGCTAAGCCGAACCACCCCCACTCCCGCCCTGCCTGGAGCAGTAGCTACAGCAATGATGGGCAACTTACGAGTCATCATTGCTGTGCGCCTTTAATGTCTGAATGCCATCAATAATTTATTTGGCTTCTTTTTTTCCAAACATTTGGTTAATTTGCCATTGTTGAGCAATCGACAACAAATTGTTAACCACCCAGTACAAGACCAACCCTGCTGGGAAAAAGAAGAACATGATTGAAAAAACGATCGGCATGTACATCATCACCTTCGCCTGAATTGGATCTGGTGGCGTAGGATTCAACTTTGTTTGTACAAACATTGAAACAGCCATGATAAGTGGCAAGATGTAATAGGGGTCAGGGATCGAAAGATCATGAATCCACAAAATCCAAGGTGCGCCGCGCATCTCAACTGACGACAGCAATACCCAGTACAAAGAGATAAACACCGGAATCTGAATCAGCACTGGGAGGCAGCCGCCCAGGGGATTAATTTTTTCCTTGCGATACATCTCCATCATCGCTTGATTTAATTTTTGGGGATCACCCTTATATTGCTCTTTCATGGCCATCAAGCGCGGCTGCACTTCTTTCATGCGTGCCATCGATTTATAGCTTGCAGCCGATAGAGGGAAAAACACCAGCTTGATCAGAATGGTCAAAAGAATAATTGCCCAACCCCAGTTACCCACAAAGCCATGAATCTTCTCTAGCAACCAAAATATCGGTTTAGCAATAATGGTCAGATAACCATAATCTTTTAACAACTCAAATCCAGGGGCAATCGTTTCTAAAACTTTTTCTTCTTGGGGGCCAACAAAAAGCTGCGCCTTCTCTACAACTGTTGAGCCTGGAGCAACAACGCCCAACGGGATTTGCATGCCAATTCTATAAAGGGCGTTATCAATCTTGCCGGCATAAATATCGCGCGCTACTTTATCGCCAGGAATCCAAGCGCTCGCAAAGTAATGTTGAACCATTGCAATCCAGGCGGGGTCGCCAGCCGGCACTTGCGTAGGAATGGTGATTTTATTTTTATCAATCGCCGTAAATTCCAGCTTGTTAAATTTTTCTTTGTCGGTATATGCAGCGGGACCAGTAAAGGTGCTGGCAGAAAAGGCGCCATCAAATGGGCCGATTTTTTGCTCCTGCATACCATCACGAACAATTTCTGTATATAGCACTATTGGATTTTGACTTGCAGCCGACTGTGTAACGCGATGACCAACATCCACTACGTAACTGCCTGGATTTAAAACAAAGGTCTTCTCCAACTTAACGCCATTACGCTCGCTCGCAAGAACCAAAAAAGGCCTGCCCGAACCATCTTTTCCGGACTGAACCAACTTAAAAGTGCTGGTGTGATTGGGTAGGTCGCTATTGTTTAATGCAATCAAGCCAGACCGAGCAAAATATTTATGTGTTGCCGTATATTGAAAAAGCTCAATGGGCTTTTTCTCAGCAGTTAAAGACTTCAATAGTTTTGCATCAATCACATTTGCGCCATTTGCGCTAATTTCTAAAACGAGAACATCGTTTTGCAAAACAAATTTTTCTGCGGACTCAATTGCTCCTGATGGGACCACAGGGTTAGCCGCAACGACCGCGTTATTGCTTGAAACTGAAGGCGGCACATCAGCCTTCCCGGCGGGACTTGTTTTATCCGCGTCTATCTGGGTGCTTGTAGGGGCGCCACCAAACATGGAAGGCTTGCCTTGCTGAACCTGCCAGTTGTTGTAAAGCATAAGGCCCGATAGCGAAAACACAGCCCAAAGAATTGTTTTTTTAAAGTCCATTTGTATTCACTTAATTTATTGTGGTGTCTGTTTTACCGCAGGATCATAACCGCCGTGTGACCAAGGGTTACACCGCAAAATCCGCCAAACAACCAAACGCACACTTTTTAAAAAACCATAATGATGAAAACAATCGCAAGCATATTGCGAACAACTTGGAACGTACTTGCAGTGCATACCCATATACGGACTCAACGTATGTTGATAGATCTTTACCAACATCAGCGCCGCCTTGTTTAGTGCTTGCACTTAAATTAGCTCCGTAATTTGAGCACGAAGAAAATCTTGTTCTTGCCTTCTAAGCCTTCCTCTCGTCTGCCTTCCAATTGGCTTTTTAAGCTTTACGACTACATCATCTTTTAATGATGTTGCTTGAGCAGACCGCACTAGCTCCCGAATCATTCTCTTAAGTCGATTGCGGTCTACGGCGCGTCTCACCAATTTTTTTGCAACAGCAATTCCGAGATCAGGCTTGGTTTTTGTGGAAGCGCCCATGACATACAAACCCCAAGACTGGTTTGTTTTGGGGCGAGTTTTAAGGAGCTCGGATATCCTTGCGCTATTCAACTGCTAAATTAAACCGCCAAACGTTTACGACCTTTGGCGCGACGAGCGTTTAGAACTGCGCGGCCACTTTTGGTTTTCATGCGAATGCGAAAGCCGTGTGTGCGCTTGCGGCGTGTTACTGATGGTTGATAAGTTCTTTTCATGATCGATCCTAGGAAAACCCATTATTTTCCTTGTTGCAGAGCAAAAGGTCAATCGATCTCACTAAATATGTAGGTGTTTTTCTCTATTTTTTGGTTTATTTTTAGCAAATTACTGATTTATATATCTTTTTTTTGCTTATACACAACTTATCCACAGTTTTTCCACCTTTTTTTGCCTTGTGGATAACTTTCTCAAATAGCTAAAATAGATCCTCCAAAAATATGAGCAACTTACAAAATCCCCCCGCCTTGAATTCAACCAGCCATCTGGATTTTTGGGATAACGCCTTGGGCGTTTTTTCCCGGGAACTGTCTCCCCAACAATTTAAAACCTGGATACAACCACTAAGATTATTATCTTTTGAAGAGAGTGATCGCTCACTAACAGTGGGTGCTCCAAATCGATTTAAGCTTGATTGGATTAAAAAAACATTTGCCGACCGCTTTCAAGAAATTGCTTCCCAATATTTCGGCACACCAATTAATGTCAGTTTTGTACTCGCCCAAGAAGCTTCAAGCCCCACAACAACACCCCAAACAAATAGAGAGGCTGAGTCCGGAGTGATGTTGGCCATCCCTGATTCAGAGTCAGGTATTTCTGTGGAAGAGCAGTCTTTTGAAATTGAAGATCACTCAAAACTCAATCCAAATTTAACCTTTGAAACATTTGTCACTGGAAAAGCAAATCAGCTTGCAAGGGCTGCATCCATCCAGGTCGCACACAACCCAGGCACCTCCTACAACCCCATGTTTTTGTATGGCGGTGTTGGATTAGGTAAAACCCACCTAATTCATGCCATTGGCAACCACCTACTCAAAGAAAAACCAAACGCGCGAATTCGCTACATCCATGCGGAACAGTATGTTTCCGATGTAGTCCGCGCATATCAACAAAAGGCATTTGACCGTTTCAAGCGTTATTACCACTCCTTAGATCTGCTGTTGATAGACGATATTCAGTTTTTTAGTGGCAAATCAAGAACCCAAGAAGAGTTTTTTTATGCCTTTGAGGCTTTGTTGAGCAACAAGTCTCAGGTCATTATCACTAGCGATACATACCCCAAAGAGATGGCAGGCATTGATGATCGCCTGATTTCTCGTTTCGACTCAGGTCTAACGGTTGCCATTGAGCCACCCGAACTAGAAATGCGCGTTGCCATTTTGATGAAAAAAGCTGCTGGGGAAGGAATCGCTATAAGCGAAGATGTGGCTTTTTTTGTGGCCAAACATTTACGCTCAAATGTTAGGGAGCTTGAAGGAGCATTACGTAAGATTTTGGCGTTTGTCAGATTCCATGGTCGTGATGTGACTATAGATGTTGCAAAAACCGCCTTAAAAGACTTATTAACCATTCAAAATCGCCAAATATCCGTTGAGAATATTCAAAAAGTAGTTGCTGATTTTTACAGTATTAAGGTGGCTGATATGTATTCTAAGAAGCGTCCCGCCAACATAGCCAGACCCAGACAAATCGCCATGTTTATGGCCAAAGAGCTTACTCAGAAGAGTCTGCCAGAAATAGGTGAATTATTTGGTGGTAGAGACCACACAACCGTCTTACACGCTGTCCGCAAGATTGCAGATGAGCGTGCGCATGACAGTCAACTAAACCACGAAATTCACGTTATTGAACAAACTTTAAAAGCGTAGTTTTTTGGATGTGGATAAGTTTGTAGATAACCCAAGGGATAAGTATGGGGATAGTGTGTGGATAAATTGTGGAAAGTGTGCGCTTCATGCAAAAATAGGGTTTAAGTAAAAAGTTATCCAAGTTTTATGCAGGACTTATACAGAAGTTTTCCACAGGTTTTTTGTCGTCTAATGTGTTGTTTTATTTAGGTTTTTTAAGTTATCCACGGAAAAACAAAGCTTTATTACTATTACTACAAAGATATATACAAGGATTTAAAAACAATGCAATTAGTAAACACTTCGCGCGATAACCTACTAAAGCCACTTCAAGTGGTTAGTGGAATTGTTGAGCGTAGACACACGTTACCAATCTTAGCCAATCTTTTATTTAAAAAGAGTGGTGAAAAAGTCTCTTTTGTTTCAACGGATATAGAAATTCAAATCACTACCAACGCAAACTTTGGTGTTGGTAGTGAGGATGTCACAACAACAGTGGCAGCAAGAAAATTATTAGATATTTTGAGGGCGCTTCCAGAGGGACCTGTATCTCTTAATCTGAAAGACAATCGGATGGTTGTCCAAAGTGGAAAGAGCCGTTTTTCTTTGCAAACACTTTCTGCGACAGAGTTCCCGGTAATGCAAAGTGTAGGTGAGGTAACTGCAGCGTGGAAGATGTCGCAGAAAAGCTTTCGTCAACTCATTAGCCAAGTGCATTTTTCAATGGCGCAACAAGATATCCGCTATTACCTTAATGGCATGTTGTTGGTGGTTGAGGGTAAAGAGGTTGTTGCAGTTGCTACAGACGGACATCGCTTGGCCTACTCTCAAGTCGAACTTACTCAAGCCCCATCAGGCTCTGGTCAAAGACAGGAAATTATTATTCCGCGTAAGACTATTTTGGAGTGTCAACATCTACTAGAAGATTCGGATGAGTCTTTGGAGATTAGCGTTAGTTCAAACCAGGTGAAATTCTCTTTTGGTGATATCGAATTAATTTCAAAACTGGTAGAAGGTAAGTTTCCAGACTTTCAGCGAGTAATTCCTAAGGGACACAAAAACAGCTTAACGGTTGGTCGCGATGTGTTGCAGGCAGCACTTCAGCGCGCTGCAATTTTGACTACCGATAAATTTAAAGGTGTGCGCTTCTCTCTGTCTCCTAATCGAATTACTGTCCAATCAACCAATGCCGAACAGGAAGAGGCTCAAGAGGAGATTGAAACTGAATATGCGGGTGATGCAGTAGAGATTGGTTTCAATGTGAGTTATTTGCTAGATGTATTGGCCAATCTGAAGAGTGAGAAGGTGCAAATCAGTTTAGGTGATGCCAACAGTAGTGCTGTCATCACACTACCGGGATCTGAAAGCTTTAAATATGTAGTAATGCCAATGCGCATTTAATTTAGAAAAAAATGACAGAAGAAAAAAAAGCAGTAGAGCAGTACGGCGCAGCATCGATTCAAATCTTAGAGGGTCTTGAGGCTGTAAGAAAACGTCCTGGAATGTACATTGGAGACACCTCCGATGGAACGGGCTTACACCACCTTGTTTTTGAAGTTTTGGATAACTCAATTGACGAGGCGCTCGCTGGATATTGTTCTGAAATTACAGTTGTTATACAGACTGATAACTCAATCTCTATTGTTGATAATGGTCGCGGGGTTCCAACAGGCATCAAATATGATGACAAGCACGATCCCAAAAGGAGTGCTGCTGAGATTGTGATGACTGAATTGCATGCTGGTGGCAAGTTTGATCAAAATAGCTACAAAGTATCTGGCGGTTTGCATGGTGTAGGTGTGAGTTGCGTTAATGCGCTATCAAAATGGTTAAAACTCACGATTCGCCGCGACGGTAAAACTCACTATATGGAGTTTGCTAGGGGTGTCATTCAAAACCGAAATATTCAAGAAGAGAATGGAGTAGCAATTTCTCCGATTACAGTGCTTGGCGATACCGAGCTATCTGGAACTGAGGTTCATTTTTTAGCGGACGAGGAAATTTTTGGAAACGTTGAGTTTCATTATGAAATCCTTGTAAAACGCATTCGCGAGCTTTCGTTTTTAAATAACGGTGTGCACATCAAATTAATTGATCAGCGTACCGGTCAAGAAGAGGATTTTGCTTTCTCAGGCGGCGTTAAGGGTTTTGTAGAGTACATCAACCAAACTAAAAACGTTTTACACCCCAATATTTTTTATGCAGAGGGAGTGCGCCCTTCAGAGTTGGGTGGTCAAATTACCGCTGAAGTATCCATGCAGTGGAATGACAGTTTTAGTGAACAAGTTCTTTGTTTTACGAACAACATTCCGCAGCGTGATGGTGGAACACATTTAACAGGTTTGCGTGCGGCAATGACACGCGTCATCAATAAATATATTGATGAAAATGAAATAGCCAAAAAAGCTAAAGTAGAAATTTCTGGCGATGATATGCGCGAGGGATTGGCGTGCGTGCTTTCAGTAAAAGTGCCTGAGCCAAAATTCTCCAGCCAAACAAAAGATAAGCTTGTTTCTAGCGAGGTGCGCGGTCCCGTAGAGGAAATTGTTGCTGAAGCGCTTTCAACATATTTGCAAGAGCGACCCGCTGACGCAAAGATATTATGCGGAAAGATTGTTGATGCTGCGCGTGCGCGCGAAGCTGCTCGCAAAGCGCGGGATATGACACGACGCAAAGGCGCACTTGATGGATTAGGTCTACCTGGAAAGTTAGCTGATTGCCAAGAGAAGGACCCCGCCAAATCCGAATTATTTATTGTTGAGGGTGACTCCGCGGGCGGCTCTGCAAAGCAGGGCCGTGATCGTCGTTTTCAGGCAATACTCCCTCTAAAGGGAAAAATTCTGAACGTGGAAAAAGCACGTTTTGACAAAATGCTTTCTAGCCAAGAGGTGGTGACACTAATTACAGTTTTAGGAACTGGGATTGGTGTAGAAGAATACAAGGCCGATAAGCTGCGTTATCACCGCATCATCATCATGACCGACGCCGATGTGGATGGAAGTCATATCCGCACGTTGCTGTTAACTTTCTTTTATAGACAAATGCCTGAGCTTATTGAGCGCGGTCACGTTTATATCGCGCAACCACCTTTATATAAGGTGAAGTTTGGCAAAAGCGAGCAATATATTAAAGACGACACAGAGCTTAATCAGTTGTTATTAAAAATTGCACTAGAGACAGCATCTTTACAAACCCCATCGGGTGAGGTGATTGAGGGCGAAGCGCTTAATGAGCTTGCGAAGCACTACCAGTCTATTCAATCTATCGTCGATCGTTTATCACGCACTATTGATGAGGATGCTTTGCGTGCCATTGCATCGGGAACACAACTAAATCTAGATACCGAGAAATCTGCAAATGATTCGGCTGAGCGGTTGCGTGCGGCACTGGCCGATTCTCAGAATCCGTTGGCAATACCGCCGGAAATTATTGTTCAAAAAGAAGATCGTACCGAGAGATTCCGCCTATTGTTGTCACGCCGCATTCACGGCAATCTCAAACTATCAACCATTAACTCAGACTTTGTTCATGGTGACGATTACCAGAGTCTTGCTAATGCAGCCACAGTTCTGTCTGGCAAAGTTTTGTCTGGAACAAAAGTGCGCCGCGGGGATCCGGATAAAAACCAAAAAGAGCAAACTATTCATGATTTCAGAAGTGCGTTTACATGGTTGCTTGCCGAAGCTGAGCGCGTTTTGAGTCGTCAGCGTTACAAAGGTCTTGGCGAGATGAATCCTTCCCAGCTTTGGGAAACGACAATGGACGCAAACTCACGCACATTGCTTCAAGTAAAAATTGAGGATGCGATCGCTGCCGATCAAGTTTTCACAACCCTGATGGGCGATGAAGTTGAGCCAAGACGCGCCTTTATTGAAAAGAACGCGCTCATTGCCCGTAACCTAGACGTTTAATATGGCCTCTAAAAAATTAAAACCACCAAAGGTGGATCGATCTTCTATTGTTGTCAAATCTTCGCCCATTCATGGTAAGGGCGTTTTTGTGGCCAAACCCATCAAAAAAGGACGGGCAATCATTGAATACAAAGGGGAGCGTATTAGCTGGAAGTTGGCAGAAAAGCGCCACCCACACGACCCCGCGGACCCTAATCACACCTTTTATTTTTCCCTAGAAGATGGGCGCGTGATCGATGCAAAGTACGGCGGAAATGCGGCGCGCTGGATAAATCATTCTTGTAAACCCAGTTGCGAAACCCGCGAAGATTCCTTTGATGGGGAGCCACGAGTATTTATTTATGCCAAGCGAAATCTTAAGGTGGGCGAAGAGCTTTTCTATGACTACTCTTTAGATATTGAGGGTCGCATCACAAAAAAAATGAAAAAAGATTATGAGTGCCGCTGCGGGGCCAAGAAATGCCGTGGCACCATGCTTGCTCTCGAAGAAAAATAATTTTTAATCTATGTTGTTTGTCACCATCCAAGAGTTGGAGGCCGCCATTAATTATTGGCGCAATCAATCGCCCGCCTTGGGTGATGAGTTGTCTTTGTGCGCAGAAGCTTCGGCATTAGCAAAACCTTATGCACTCATGATTGTGCAAGGGTCTCAGCGAATCCCACTGGATGTGCTGGATGGGGCCGCAAGAATCGCCATTCAAAATTTTATTAAAAGCACCCAAAATACTTAAACAGTAATCTTGGTAGATTTAGGGTTATCGCTATGTCTATCTATTTGATCTTGGTTTATGCTCATTACCTTGCCTCAAATTAGGCTAGAGGGTAGAAGCTTGCAAGAAACAATCTTAAAAACAATCGGACTGGGAAAATCTTTTAAAGGTTTTTCGGCGGTAACAGACGTTAACCTTGATGTCACCAGGGGCACCATCCATGCCTTGATTGGCCCAAATGGCGCTGGCAAAACAACCTGTTTTAACTTGTTGACAAAATTTTTAGAGCCTACAAGTGGCCAAATTTTGTTTAATGGTTTTGATATCACCAATGAGGCGCCTGCTCAAATTGCACGCCGCGGGGTAATACGCTCTTTTCAGATTTCTGCAGTTTTCCCGCATTTGACGGTTTTAGAGAATGTTCGTGTTGCGCTGCAGCGAGGATTGGGGACGGAATTTCATTTTTGGAAGTCTGGCGAATCTTTGAATGTTTTAAATGATCGCGCCATAGAGCTGTTACATGAGGTGGGCCTAGAGAGCTTTGCCCATGAGGAAACATTAAATTTGGCCTATGGGCGCAAAAGGGCGCTGGAAATTGCTACTACTCTAGCAATGGAGCCAGAGCTTATGCTTTTGGATGAGCCCACTCAGGGCATGGGTCACGAGGACGTGGAGCGTGTCACAGAATTGATTGATCGAGTGGCACGCGGTAGAACGATCTTAATGGTTGAGCACAACATGAAGGTGGTTTCTTCTATTGCAGATCGCATTACTGTTTTGCAGCGCGGGTCTGTTTTGGCCGAAGGCTCTTATCACGAAGTTTCGACCAACCCCTTGGTGGTCGAGGCCTACATGGGTAGCCATGGAGGAGAAGCGCTATGACCATGGCACTCGAGGTAAAAAATTTAGAGTCTTGGTATGGTGAGTCACACATTTTGCACGGCGTGAATTTCTCGGTGCGTGATGGCGAGGTTGTTACCCTACTTGGCAGAAACGGCGCAGGTCGTAGCACCATACTGAAAACTATTTTGGGCCTTACTAGTAAAAGAACAGGTTCGGTAGAAATTTATGGTTCCGAAACTATTTCTTTGCCAACTTACAAAATTGCTCGCCTGGGTGTGGGATTTTGTCCAGAAGAGCGCGGTATTTTTGCAAGCTTAAGTACGGAAGAGAATTTATTGCTTTTACCCGAGATAGCACCTGGTGGTATGGGCTTAGATGAGATTTATGAAATGTTCCCCAATCTTTATGAGAGACGAAATAGTCCGGGAACAAGGCTTTCTGGTGGCGAGCAACAAATGCTGGCAATGGCGCGAATTTTAAGAACGGGCGCAAGGTTGCTATTGTTAGATGAAATTACTGAAGGCCTTGCACCAGTCATTGTGCAAAAACTGGGTGAAGTGGTTACCAGTTTGCGTAAAAAAGGCTTCACGATTGTGTTGGTAGAACAAAATTTCCGTTTTGCTGCGCCATTAGCAGACCGTCATTATGTTGTGGAGCATGGAAATGTTGTTGAGGTGGTGCAACAAAGCGAGCTTGCCCAAAAGGCGGCTTTGTTAAATGAGTATCTTGGTGTTTAGTGGTCTACTTTAGGAGATAGGAATGAAGTTAAAGCAAATAACCGCATCACTGGTCGCTGCAACGATGTTTGCATCCAACCCAGTATTTGCGCAAGCAGGTTCAAAGGTTAGTGGTGATGTGATCAAGATCGGTGTGTTAACCGACTTGTCCTCAACATATTCAGACTTGGCTGGTCCAGGCGCTGTCATCGCAGCAAAAATGGCTATTGCTGATTTTTCCAAAGACGGCACTGTTATTGGCAAGAAAATCGAGCTGGTAAGTGCAGACCATCAAAACAAGGCGGATATTGCTGCTAACAAGGCTCGCGAGTGGTTTGATAAAGATGGAGTAGACGTTATTGTTGAGCTAGTTTCAACCAACGTTGCCTTGGCTGTAATGGAAGTTGCAGAACAGAAAAACAAGATTACTTTGGTTTCTGGCGCAGCATCTTTGCCAATTACCAATGAAAAATGTACAGCCAACAACGTACATTGGACCTATGATACTTATGCGCTTTCAAACGGCACTGGTAAGGCAGTTGTTAAACAGGGTAAAAAGAATTGGTATTTCATTACCGCTGATTATGCTTTTGGTGCAGCCTTGGAAAAGGACGCAACCAGCGTAGTTACATCTAACGGCGGTAAGGTACTTGGCACCAGCAAGCACCCATTTCCTAACAGCGATTTCTCCTCATACTTATTAAAAGCTCAGGCTAGTGGTGCGGACGTGGTTGCTTTGGCAAATGCCGGTCAAGACACTATTAATACTGTTAAACAAGCTTCTGAGTTTGGTATTAATAAAAAGCAGACCGTTGTTCCGTTGTTGATGTTCATTACCGATGTCCACTCGTTGGGTCTTAATGCGGCGCAAGGCATGTACCTGACAGAGGGCTTCTATTGGGACAAAGACGATAAAACCCGCGCTTTCTCTAAGCGCTTCATGTTGCAACATAAGCGCATGCCAAGCATGGTACAAGCTGGTGTTTATTCATCAGTACTTGCGTACTTAAATGCGGTTCAAAAAGCGGGCACGGACGATACTCAAGCCGTGATGAAGGCGCTTAAGTCAACCAATATTGACGATGGCCTATTCAAAGGCAAGATTCGTGCCGATGGTAAGTTTGAGCATGACATGTATTTGTTGGAAGTGAAGAAGCCATCTGAATCAACAGCCCCATGGGATTACTACCATGTTCGTGCTGTGATTCCAGCTGCAGAAGCAACCCAACCACTTTCATTATCAAGATGCAAATTGGTAACTAATAAGTAATTTACAAATAAGCATGTTTGAACTTCTCGGAATTACCCCACAAGGGCTGGTTGCCCAGCTCTTAGTGGGCCTTATTAATGGTTCTTTTTATGCCATATTGAGTTTGGGACTGGCCATTATTTTTGGCCTTCTCAACATTATTAATTTTGCCCACGGTGCTCAGTACACCATGGGCGCTTTTATTGCGTGGATTGGCCTCACTCAGTTAAGCCAGTGGTTGGGCTTTCCTGAGCTGTCAATCAACTATTGGTTTGCATTAATCATTGTGCCGCTCATATTGGCGGGCTTTGGTTTGATTCTTGAGCGCACCATGTTGCGACGTTTGTATCACCTTGATCACCTGTACGGACTATTGTTGACTTTCGGTTTGGCTTTGATTATTGAAGGCATGTTTCGCCACTGGTTTGGCATTTCGGGCGAGAGCTATCCGGCCCCAGAACTTCTTCAGGGCGCGATACCTCTAGAGTCTATCGGCATCATCTTGCCAAAATATCGTTTGTGGGTAGTCGTTATTTCATTGGTCGTATGCTTCTCAACCTGGTATGTAATCGAGAGAACAAAGCTTGGCGCCTATTTGCGCGCTGGCACTGAAAATCCAAAGTTGTTACAAGCGTTTGGTATCAACGTACCTTTGATGATTTCTTTGGCTTATGCCTATGGCGTTGGTCTTGCGGGGTTTGCAGGCGTATTAGCTGCTCCAATTTTTCAAGTAAACCCTTTAATGGGCTCCAATCTGATTATTGTGGTGTTTGCTGTGGTGGTGATTGGCGGGATGGGTTCGATCATGGGCGCCATTCTTACCGGTCTCGCTTTGGGATTGGTCGAGGGCCTGACTAAAGTCTTTTACCCAGAAGCGTCAGGCGTTGTGATTTTTGTGATCATGGCAATCGTTCTATTGATTCGTCCTGCTGGACTGTTTGGGCGGGAAAAATAATCATGAATCAAAAAACTAAACTCCTTTATGGCATTTTGGTGTTGATTGCGCTGTTGTTGCCGCTACAGGATTTCATTTATCTCGTGTTTGCAATGAAAGTGTTATGTTTCGCACTTTTTGCCTGTGCTTTTAATCTATTGCTTGGTTTTACTGGCTTGCTTTCGTTTGGCCATGCAGCGTTTTTTGGAACAGCTGCATACATTACGGCGTATTTTTGTAAGGAAGTGGGCCTATCACCTGAGTTGGGTATCCTTTTAGGTGTTGTGGGTTCGGGCGTTTTGGGATATCTAATAGGCTCATTGGCGATTCGCAGGCAAGGCATTTATTTCGCAATGGTCACCCTTGCTCTCTCACAAATGATTTATTTCATAGCTGTTCAAGTTCCTTATACGGGTGGTGAAGATGGCATTCAAGGCGTTCCGCGTGGAAATCTTTTTGGATTAATTGATCTCAAAAATGATGTTGCAATGTATTACTTCGTATTGGCGGTTTTCTTGTTCGGATTTGCGCTCATCATGCGCGCTGTGCATTCACCGTTTGGCCAAGTTTTAAAAGCCATTCGTGAAAACGAGCCACGCGCAATCTCTTTAGGCTATGACGTTGATCGTTTTAAGCTAATGTCGTTTGTCATTTCGGCAACTTTGGCCGGTCTTGCCGGCTCCATGAAGTCATTGGTGTTCCAGTTGGCAACGCTTACCGATGTTCATTGGCATATGTCCGGCGAAGTTGTGTTGATGACTTTGCTTGGTGGAATGGGCACCATTCTCGGACCAGTGGTTGGTGCTGGAATAGTGGTCGGACTGCAAAATTACTTAGCCAATATCGGTTCTTGGAGCACCATTGCGACCGGCTTTATTTTTGTAATTTGCGTTCTGGCTTTCAGACGCGGAGTTGTTGGCGAAATTATTGCGCACCTCAAAAACAAAAAATAATTTTTTGTTTTCTCTTATTATTACGTTTTTAGTGTGGCGCCCAAAAGCGCCACACTCATTTAAATAAAACGAAAACGAAGAGACTCCCATCGAATTTTCAATTTACATTTGGCCATTTCTTTTAGCAATGGCATTTTTTGCCGGGCTTGTTGATGCTGTTGCTGGCGGCGGCGGACTGATTCAGTTGCCGGCACTGTTTGCGGTTTATCCGGATGTGCCCCCAGCCACATTGCTATCTACCAATAAGGTTTCCGCAATTGGTGGAACGCTTAATGCGGCGCGAAGATATTTAAGGCACGTCTCCTTGCCCTGGGCCGTGGTCGGTCCGGCTATCGCAGCAGGATTTGTCGGCTCTTTGCTTGGTGCAAATGCAGTGAGCAATTTTCCAGCCGAACCTTTGCGTAAAGCATTGCCGTTTGTTTTACTTTTTTTGTTGACCTACACATGGTTTCAGCCTTCTCTCGGCGAGGCGCACGCGCCAAAAGCGATGAGTCGTCATCAGCAAGCCAAGGGTGTTCTATTGGGCTTAACGATTGGCTTTTACGACGGCTTTTTTGGTCCGGGTACGGGAAGTTTTTTATTGTTTGGGTTTGTACGATTTTTTGGCTTTGATTTTTTACATGCCTCTGCAGCAACAAAGCTAGTCAATGTTGCTACCAATTTAGCCGCTATTCTGATGTTGGCAAGTCTTGGCCAGATTAATTGGCCTCTAGGTTTTGCCATGATGGTGGCAAATATTGTTGGGAGTCAATTTGGTAGTCGCTTGGCAATCAAGCATGGAAGCGCTTTTGTAAGAAAGGCTTTTTTAGTTATTGTGAGCGCACTGATTTTGAAGTCAGCATGGAACGCATATTTTGTTAGTTAAATCAGATACTTAGAAATAGAAGATTTCTTTTTGTTTAATTTGCACACGATTTGTTTCACGTGAAACAAACAAAATGCTATGATCATCGCCCTATCAAGGGCAAATCATGCGCTATTCCAAAAATTTCGATGTCATTGTTGTGGGGGGCGGTCACGCCGGGACCGAGGCCGCGCTTGCCTCTGCCCGTATGGGTTGCGACACCTTATTAATCACGCATAGCATCGAAAATTTAGGGGCGATGAGCTGTAACCCCTCCATTGGAGGTATTGGCAAGGGCCATTTGGTAAAAGAGATTGATGCAATGGGTGGCGCTATGGCCGCCGCTACTGACGAAGCTGGAATTCAGTTTCGTATCCTCAATTCAAGCAAAGGGCCTGCGGTTCGAGCAACTCGTGCCCAAGGCGATCGCATTCTCTATAAAGCTGCCATCCGTCGTCGTTTAGAAAATCAACCCCATTTGACTTTATTTCAGGCCGCAGTAGATGATCTTCTCGTCAAGGGCGATGAAGTTCAAGGCGTTGTCACCCAAATGGGCCTGGAATTTATGGCCAGAAAAGTGGTTTTGACGGCCGGAACATTTTTAGATGGCAAAATCCATGTTGGGCTTAACAACTATGTTGGAGGGCGTGCAGGCGATCCTGCTGCTGTGGCGTTATCTAGCCGTTTAAAAGAGCTAAAGCTTCCTCAGGGGAGGCTAAAAACCGGCACTCCCCCCAGAATTGATGGGAGAACCATTGATTTTTCGGTCATGTTGGAGCAGCCAGGAGATCTGGATCCTGTCCCAGTTTTCTCCAATTTGGGTAGACCGGAACAGCACCCAAGGCAGGTCCCTTGCTGGATCTCACATACCAATGAGAAAACCCACGACATTATTCGCGGTGGATTGGATCGCTCACCAATGTATACCGGGGTTATTGAGGGTGTAGGCCCTCGCTATTGCCCTTCCATTGAAGACAAAATTCATCGCTTTGCCTCCCGCAATAGCCATCAGATTTTTTTGGAGCCTGAAGGCCTAACCACCAATGAGTTTTATCCCAATGGAATTTCAACAAGCTTGCCTTTTGATGTGCAGTTGGACTTGGTGCGCAGTATTCGGGGTCTGGAGTCAGCAGTCATCGTGCGTCCAGGTTATGCCATTGAGTACGATTTTTTTGACCCCCGTCATTTGCGCCACAGCCTTGAGACTAAGGCAATCGGGGGCCTATATTTTGCTGGTCAAATTAATGGCACTACAGGGTATGAAGAGGCCGCAGCGCAGGGTATGTTGGCAGGTATTAATGCTGGCTTAGCCGCACAAGGAAAGGCGCCATGGCTGCCAAAAAGAAGCGAATCATACATAGGCGTTCTTGTCGATGATTTGATTACACGTGGGGTGCAGGAGCCTTACCGCATGTTTACCAGTCGCGCCGAATACCGCCTCAGTTTGCGTGAAGACAATGCTGATATGCGGCTTACTGGTATTGGACGCGATCTGGGCTTGGTAGACGACTATCGCTGGGAAGTATTTTGCAGAAAACAAGAGGCTGTTTCACGTGAAACATCTCGTTTGCAGGATATTTGGATTGGACCAAAACATGAGGCCGCACCTTTGGTTTCCGAGTTATTGGGCCAAGATTTATCGCACGAATGCAATCTGACCGAATTACTACGTCGTCCTGGTGTCACATATGAGTCCATAACAAGCCTAGGCAATGGAATGTGGTCTCCAGGGGTTTTAGATGAGGATTTGGGTTTGGCTGCTCAGATCAGCGATCAGGTTGAGATTTCAATAAAGTATCAGGGCTACATTGATCGACAGGCTGTAGAAATTGCCCGTCATGAGCACAATGAGACCTATCCCCTCCCTGAGTCATTGGATTATTCCCAAGTGCTTGGTTTATCCAAGGAAGTGCAACAAAAGCTAAATTTGCATAAACCAGCCACATTGGGTCAGGCCGGAAGGATTTCTGGAGTAACCCCCGCAGCTATTTCACTACTTTTAGTGCACCTCAAAAAGGGCTTGGGCAAGGCTCAAGAGACCGCATGACCGATACCCTTCTCGGTCTAGGAATTGAAGAATTAGGCCTAGATTTAAGTGAAAACCAAGTGGCCGATTTGGAGCTTTTTTTGGAAGAAATGGGCCGCTGGAATAAGGTGCACAACCTTACTGCTATTGAAAATGAACAAGACTCTGTAAGGCTGCATCTTATTGATTCTATTGCGGTATTACCGGTTTTGCGACAGTTCTTAACCATGCCATCACCGAAGATTGCAGACCTTGGATCCGGGGGTGGCTTACCCGCTATTCCCATAGCAATCCTGCAGTCACAATGGCGGCTGACTTTAATCGAGGCCGTTCGCAAGAAGACGGCTTTTTTACAACATGTACGTGGGAAGCTCAAGTTAAAAAATGTAGAAGTGTTGAGTGACAGAGTGGAAAATGTTGCATTGCAACAATCTAATCAATTTGATGCGGTAATTTCTCGGGCATTCACAAGCTTAGCGCGCTTTTTAGATCTCTCCTTGCCTTTGTTAAAGCCCGATGGTCTTGTCTTTGCCATGAAATCTAAGCGTGCTGACGAGGAGATGGCTGAAGTCTCCAAAGAAAATTGGCGTTTATTAGCGGATGAGGCTCTGTTTATTCCCAATACGGGGGTGGAGCGTCGACTTTTGGTGCTGACCCCCGTGCGAAAATCATCCTCTTAACTCTGAGTAAAACCCAAAGCAAATATGGCAAAAATTTTTTGTATTGCAAATCAAAAAGGCGGCGTTGGTAAAACCACCACAGCAGTCAATTTGGCGGCTGGATTGTCTGGTCTGGGACAACGTGTTTTATTGGTTGATTTGGATCCGCAAGGTAATGCGACTATGGGCTCTGGGGTTGAAAAAGCGGACCTAAACAATAGCGTATATCAAGTGCTTATTGGGATGGTATCTGTAAAAGAGTGTGCTCAACGATGCGAAAGCTCTGGCTATGATGTGTTGCCTGCAAATCGAGATTTAGCAGGCGCTGAAATTGAATTAGTAGATATAGATGCACGCGAATCTCGTTTGAAAGATGCGCTTGCACTAGTTGATGGTGATTATGATTTTGTGTTGATTGATTGCCCGCCCGCGCTTTCGCTTCTGACGTTAAATGGATTATGTGCGGCCAATGGTGTCATTGTGCCTATGCAGTGTGAATATTTTGCTCTCGAAGGCTTATCAGATTTAGTCAACACCATAAAACAAGTGCATGCAAATTTAAATCCTGATCTTGTCATTATTGGTTTGTTGCGTGTGATGTTTGATGCGCGCATGACTTTGCAACAGCAGGTGTCAGAGCAGTTGCTAGAACACTTTGGAGATAAGGTATTTAAGACCATTATTCCGCGTAACGTGAGATTGGCTGAAGCCCCATCTTATGGGCTTCCGGGGGTCGCTTTTGATAAGTCATCGCGTGGGGCAAAAGCCTACTTAGAATTTGGTGCCGAGATGGTTGAGCGTATCAAACACATGTAATTATTTAAAAAAGAAAACATCATGGTTGCAATCAAGAAAAAAGGTTTGGGTAGAGGACTAGAGGCATTGCTTGGAGAAAAAACAACGCAAGCAAATTCGTCTACAGAAATTAATCGCTTGCCATTGACAGCGTTACAAGCAGGCAAGTATCAGCCTAGACAAAAAATGGAGGCCGGTGCATTACAAGAGCTTGCAGAAAGCATTCGCGAGCAAGGTGTTATGCAACCATTGTTGGTGCGTTTGGTGAGCGCCGGTAAATACGAAATTATTGCTGGTGAAAGACGCTTTCGTGCAGCAACCATAGCGGGCCTAAAGGAGGTGCCGGTATTGGTCTCTAGCGCAGATGATCAAGCTGCCGCTGCAATGGCGTTGGTAGAAAACATGCAGCGCGAGGATTTAAATCCACTCGAAGAGTCGCAGGGTCTTGCAAGATTAATTGAGGAGTTTGGTTTTACACATGAGCAAGCCGCAAAAGCCGTTGGTAAGTCACGTAGCGCGATTAGCAATCTTTTGCGCTTGACTCAACTTGCTAAGCCAGTACAGGCCATGCTTTTGGCTGGCGATATTGATATGGGCCATGCTCGCGCTCTTTTGCCGCTCCCTGGCGCCAGTCAAGTAGCGCTAGCGCAAAAAATTGCTGCCCAAAGGCTCTCAGTACGTGAGGCCGAAAGGATGTCGGCAGCTTTAGTCATCGCTGGTGGACATATTGGGGACAAAAAGAGCAAGGGTAAAGCGGCTTCAGGATCGGCGAGCGTGGATCCAGATATGCGTCGCTTAACTCAAGAAATAGCAGATTTAATCGGTTTAAGTGCTGAATTTAAGTTCAAAGGGAAGGGTGGCGAGCTTTGCATAAGGTTTAGTCAATTTGATGAGCTAGATTCCTTATTAAAAAAGTTGGGTATCGAGGCCTAAATTAAGCATAAAAATGTGCCCAAATCCTTTGACATATTGCACTGCACACATTAAACTTTCGGGGCTAAATTGATTCCTCAAAAAAATCATTTTTCTGATGTGGATGAATGGGATAAGCCTGAAGAAGAGGTGTTTCGGGTTTATAGCAAAGCAGAAATTGATGCATTGCAACAACAGAATGCTTCGAAATATCGCTCCCTATCGCCATGGAAAATTATTTTGGCCCAAGTGTTGATTACTTTAGTCAGCATGCTGTTTTGGTCGTTTTTTGGGGAGCCGGTAGGGGTAAGCCTTTATACTCAGTCGGCCTTTTTAGGTGGTTTAATTAGCGTCTTGCCTTCGGCCCTGTTTTTAACAAGGCTTGAGCTGGCAAAAAAATCGCAAAAATTGAATCCAGGAAGTTTTTTAGCAGCATTGGTATCCGGTGAATTTATAAAAATTGCCGTGACATTGATGCTGTTTGTGGGGATTGCTTACCTCGTCCCCGGCGTGCTTTGGGTCCCACTACTGGTGACCTACCTGCTTGCCTTGAAGTGTGTTTGGCTAGCGTGGTTATGGCGCTAAGAAGTGACAATTGAGATTGAAACAAAGGACTAGTTAAGAGATGTCTAGCGAAGTACACCAAGCCCATGAGGCAGCTGAGCAAATGACGCCAACAGCGTACATTTCTGAGCACTTACAAAACCTCACCAGTTCTGGCGGCCCTCAGTCGTCAATTATTGATTTCAGCGTTGTAAATTTAGATACTGTTTTTTGGGCCTCATTAATGGGCTTGATTGCAGTATTTATTTTATTAATCGCAGCTCGTCGTGCCACCCCTGGAGTTCCAGGACGTTTCCAGTGTTTAGTGGAAATGGTGGTTGAGATGGTGGATACACAAGCAAAAAGTATCGTGCACGGCAATCGTACGTTTATCGCACCTCTCGCGTTGTTTGTTTTTTTCTGGGTGATTCTTTTAAATACTCTTGATTTGATTCCTGTGGATTGGGTTTTAGGGGTGAATCATTTCATCGAAAGTTTTGGAGTGCACGTACCGCACCACAGATTAGTTCCAACTACTGATTTGAATGCCACTATGGGTATGTCACTTTCAGTATTGATTTTGGTTTTTTTCTACAGCTTCAAAATCAAAGGCGTTGGCGGTTTCTTGCATGAGTTGATCTCTGCGCCGTTTGGTGCCAAGTGGTACCTAGCGCCATTTAATCTTGCATTGAACATCATTGAATATTTAGCAAAAGGCGTTTCCTTGGGAATGCGACTTTTTGGAAACATGTACGCTGGTGAGTTGGTCTTCTTGTTGATCGCATTGCTCGGCAGCGTATGGACATTTAACCTCGATTTATCCCTGTTCGGATTGGTGGGTCATGTTATTGCTGGATCAGCCTGGGCCATCTTCCACATTTTGGTTATTTTGTTGCAAGCCTTTATTTTTATGATGTTGACTTTGGTTTACATCGGGCAAGCGCATAGCCATCACTAAGATTTTATTTTTAACCTACCTCTTTTAACTTCAGGAGTCAGCAACATGCAACAATTTCTCGCAAACATTCAAGGTTTCACAGCGATCTGTATCGGCATCATCATCGGCCTCGGCGCGATCGGTGCTTGCTTGGGTATCGCATTGATGGGTGGTAAGTACATCGAAGCATGTGCTCGTCAACCAGAATTGATGGAGCCACTCCAAACTAAGATGTTCCTCTTGGCTGGTTTGATCGACGCTGCGTTCTTGATCGGCGTTGGTGTTGCAATGTTGTTTGCTTTCGCAAACCCACTGCTCGCAGTTATTAAGTAATTGTTTTGGCGTGG
>NZ_JAHBAK020000023.1 GCF_018500155.2 Polynucleobacter sp. | reverse complement strand
TTTTTAGAGTGGTATGACTTCCTCACCTTTGCCACCCTAGCAGTTGTCCTGGCGCCATTATTTTTTCCAGCCACAGACCCCAACGTTGGCCTTTTGGCGAGTTTGGCGACCTTTGGTGTGGGTATGGTGGTAAGACCTCTAGGAGCGGCCCTTTTTGGGTCCCTAGGAGACCGTATAGGACGAAAACCCGTCTTTATGATCACCATTGGACTCATGGGCTTTGCAACGGTCACTGTGGGCTTTCTGCCCACCTATGAACAAATCGGCATTTGGGCACCATTGCTCCTTGTTTTCTTACGGTTAATGCAAGGGCTATCTGCCGGCGGGGAAATCGGTGGCGGCGCTGTTTATCTCACCGAGCATGCTGGCACACAATATCGGGGCTTTAAGACTAGTTTTTTGCAGCTGATGGGGCCACTGGGCATTCTTTTTTCGACTATACAAATTGCCTTACTTCGGCATTGGCTAACCACCGCAGAATTTGAATCTTGGGGCTGGAGAGTGCCATTTTGGGTTTCTTTATTGCTTTTATTGATCGCCATTTTTATGCGGAGATCTTTAGATGAAACACCAATCTTTCTAGAGCTCACTAAAAAAACACCAAAAATTGAATCTCAATTACTCAATAACTTTAGAGATCCACAAATTCGCAAAAGAATGTTTCTCCTGTTTTTTTGTATTTCATCGAGTGGTGCCATTTTGTTCTTTTGCGTGCAGGTATATACGATGATTTTTTTAAAGACCACAGTGCGGCTTGACTCTGCACTAGTGGATCAATTGAGTATCGGAGCTACCGTCATTCTTATACCTTTGACTGTTGCCGCAGGGTGGCTGTCTGATCATTTTGGACGAAAGCCTATAGTATTGAGCGGCATTGTTCTGGGGGCGATATTGCTTTACCCATCTTATGGGCTGCTTGCGCAGCTCGGTGTTCATTACATTAAAAATTCAAGCGCATTCACTTTTATAGGCATTAGTGCAATTCTTATTCTGCTTTCTTGCATGCTTGCTTTAGTAGTAGGCCCACAAACTGCGTTGTTAGCAGAGTTGTTTCCTGCTAAAAATCGCAATAGTGCCGCAACCCTTCCTCACAATTTAGCAGCAGGTTGGATTGGTGGTTTGCTGCCACTCATAGTCACCTGGCTTAATCAACGATGGGGAAATACTATGGCCGGTCTTTGGTACCCAACAATATTTCTGATATGCGCGGGAATCGTTGCGTTTCTATATCTTCCGGAAACCAAACAAGCTGATTTACATCAATAATCACCACTAAAGAAAAAGCCTCTAAGCTAGATCGCTGAGAGGCTTTTGAATTTTGGTGCCCCTTGTCCGACTCGAACAGACCACCTACTGATTACAAATCAGTTGCTCTACCAGATGAGCTAAAGGGGCAACGAATGATATTTTAGCCTATTTCACAATCCTTAAGGACGGCTTGCCTGGTTTAGGCTTTTCTACTGCCTCTTCCGTAGATTCCACCACTTTTAAATCACGTAATTGCGAAGGATCGAACGGAAATGACATTCCTTGGCCATTCTCTCGTGCGTATATCGCTAGAACATGGGTTACAGGAACCATGATTTTTTTAGGAACTCCGCCAAAGCGAGCCTGAAAGCTTATCCAATCGTTATCCAGCTGCAATTGATGGCAGGCTTCTAAAGAGAGGTTTAAAACGATTTCGTCGTTTTTCACATACTCCATTGGCACTTCAACCCTCGCGTCCACGAAAACCGCGATAAAGGGCGTAAAACCAAAATCCGTGCACCACTGGTGTAGAGCACGGATTAAGTAGGGTTTGTTACTTGGGATTTCAGACATGCCGACTGAAAATGAACCGCTATTGATCTTAGCGGCGCATTACTTTCTCAGAAGGAGTTAAAGCTTCAATGTAAGCGGGTCTGCTGAAAATACGTTCTGCGTACTTTAGCAGCGCAGCTGCATTACGAGAAAGATCAATGCCATAGTGCTCAAGACGCCAAAGCAATGGCGCAATAGCAACGTCAAGCATGGAGAACTCGTCGCCCAACATGTACTTATTTTTGACAAAAATGGGGGCCAATTGCGTTAAGCGATCGCGAATCGCCAAACGAGCCTTTTCATGCACTTTCTCAGCAGCCTTCCCCTTTTCATTCTCCAATGCTGCCACATGAACAAACAGCTCTTTTTCAAAATTAAACAGAAAAAGGCGTGCACGTGCACGAGCTACAGGATCAGGCGGCATCAATTGAGGATGCGGGAAACGCTCATCAATGTATTCATTGATGATGTTTGATTCGTACAAAATTAAATCGCGCTCAACCAAAATGGGCACTTGACCATAAGGGTTCATTACGGAGATGTCTTCTGGCTTATTAAAGAGATCGACATCACGGATTTCAAAATCCATGCCTTTTTCGAAAAGCACCAAACGGCAGCGTTGCGAGAATGGGCAATTAGTACCCGAGTACAACACCATCATAAATATATTTCCTTAAATTTCTACTTCAATACAACAATTGCAAATGAAGGGCTCAATCAATGAGCCCTTATCAAGCAAATTAGTGAATATCTTTCCAGTAAGCCTTGTTTAAACGCCAGGCCAAAATGGTGAAGATTGCTAAGAATAGAAGCACTACAACGCCTAGGCGCTTGCGCTCAAGCTGAACAGGCTCAGCCATCCATGACATAAATGCCACTAAGTCGGCAATATTATCGTCGTACTCTTGTGGCTTCATCGTGCCAGGAGTGAGCTGCTCAAAACCTACAAACACCTTTTCTACACGACTTTCATCATGAGGATCTTTGCGCTCTTCGAATTTTGCTGCGCGCTCACCTTGCAACTGCCAGAGCACATGCGGCATACCTACGCTTGGATAAACCAAATTATTCCAGCCAGTCTGAGTGGTGTCGTCTTTGTAGAAAGTACGGAAGTAGGTATAGAGCCAATCCGTTCCACGTGCACGAGCCTCAACTGATAGGTCGGGTGGATTTTTACCAAAGAAAGCTTTGCCTTCTTTAGGCGTCATTGCAATGGTCATCAAATCGCCAACCTTTGCATCAGTCAAAATTAAGTTGTCCTTAATTTGCTGGTCAGTTAAACCAATATCGCGCAAACGGTTGTAGCGCATGCTAGAAGCAGCGTGGCAGTTTAAGCAATAGTTCACAAACAACTTAGCGCCATTTTGCAATGAAGCATTACTACTGACGCGGTTAGGTGCGGCATCTAATGGGAAGCCCTCTTCGTTTGCGCTGGCATTCACACTCATGCCAAGAACGGCTACCAAGAGTGTTGCTTGGCAGACACCCATTAAAGTTTGCAGAATTCGTTTCATACTAGTTCCTAATTTCTCTTTGCTGATATCTCAAGCGTGAATTAATGAGC
>NZ_JAHBAK020000029.1 GCF_018500155.2 Polynucleobacter sp. | reverse complement strand
AGATGTGTATAAGAGACAGATTGAAAGGAGTATTTATGACAAAAATAGATCTTCGCAATTCAGTTACTGAATGCGCTCAATCCGTCAAAAAAGAGAATACTGGAAAGTATTACAACTACAGCATTAAGGACTGCATGAAGTCAATTGCAGCACAAAAACGCTAACAACCAATATTCAACATTCGAACTGGGGTAGCGCAAACCTACCACCCCAGTTATGTCCATTTTTTACTTCGCCTTATCCGTGTCGTGAACTGCCTGAATAATCTGAATTAATTCCGCGCGATCTACATCCATCACCTCTTGGTATTCCGCTAATACAGCATCTAGTTTTGCCTCTGCTTGAGCGCGGCTTAGCTGCGCATTCTTATCTTTCATTGCTATTTTTGGCGGTCTAGTTGGATAGACTTTTCCGGTGAACGTGTTATAAAAAGCCGCTACCA
Source organism: Polynucleobacter sp. (assembly GCF_018500155.2). GTDB lineage: Bacteria > Pseudomonadota > Gammaproteobacteria > Burkholderiales > Burkholderiaceae > Polynucleobacter. Next base: position 14,757 of record NZ_JAHBAK020000029.1, on the reverse strand, counting down.
AACACAGCACTATCGAATCGAGCATAACCGGAAAAAAGGCATAGCGATAAATGGTGACATGTCCGAGTATAGCTATCAGAGCTACAGCAGCTGCAGGAGGATGCAAACAACGCAATATAAACATCGCCATGATGGCTAGTGAAGCTGCTATTGGCAACGCAAACAAAATATTATCTATGAACGTAGCACATGTAATTCCCACAAGCGCTGAAACAACATTTCCGGCAATGACCGCCCAGGGCTGCGCCATTGGGCTGGAAGGTAGTACAAATATGAGTAGCGCGCTCGCACCCAATGAAGCCATGAGCCATTCATTGATGCCTACCCATTCGCCCAGCCACTTGCCCATCATCACAGTGACACCTAGACCTATCAAAGCCCCCAGTACAGATCTAAATCGCTCGGGCCATGCTACCAATGCTTGGTCTTGGCCAAAATAATGGAACCAAGTTGACGCTAGATTGTCTGAATGTTTAATTTTCATGATGCGGGGCTATATGATCTTTCTTGTAAACAAAACGCCACCCTTAGGTGGCGTCTCATGACTCTGTACTACTTTTAAAGCTTTTAGTTGAACTAGCTTAATTATGCTTTCTTAGCATAGGCAGAGCACCAGCCAGGACCAGCAACTTGCTTACCAGCAAACAAAGAGCAACCACCGGCAGCAGAACCAGGCTTACCTTGATAGAGTGCGCAGTTATCGCATTTCTGACCAGCAGCGTACTTAGGAAACTTTGCTTTATCTACTTTGCTTGCATCAGCTTTGTAGCCCAAAGCCGCAGCTTGTGGATCAGTTTCTGCAACCATGGCTTGTGCTTGAACTTTACCGTTCAAGGCCAATGTACAGGCACCAGCAGCAGACAAAATCATGAATTGACGACGACTATTTTTCATAAAAACTCCAAGATGAAAAGGGATGAAATGACTTCAAATTAATGCTAGCTGCAATCATAGTTGAGGAAAGATCTCTCTACTAGATACGAGTTAACACTTTGATTTTCAAGGATTTTTTATTGAGAATAGTTCTCAAGCAGTTCTTACTTCCAACCTTTGAGATTCATGCAATCGATCCAACGCTTGTAATGTAGACCAGCACTTGATTCGGGATGATCTTCCTTGCACTCATTTAGGTCTTTTTGATAACTGACTTTATTATTTTTAGCTGGATCTGTATTCTCGGAGGGAAAAGTTGTGCACGCCATCGCCAGCAAGCTCATGCAACTAATGGCAATACTTTTTAAACTTGATTGAATGTGTGCTTGCTGACTCATCTTACTTTTTCGAATTATTAACAATGCGCATATATGCGCCATGATCACCGCAGGCCCGATTAAATGCGACATTTGCAAAATCATTTTTCACATCACTCAGGCTCTCAACTTTTGCAACCTTACCAGCACTTAAGAGGCTATAAGCTCTTGCTTGGCAATTCGCCTGAAATACAAACTCATCGCGCTTAGAAAAGTCACGATCCATGTTGTAAGAAATTAGCTTCATTTGACGAATGTCTTTTTTTGCATCGATCACTAAGACCTCGTTATTCACCACATCAAAAAAGAAAGGTGTATTCGGACCCGGTTTTAGCGGGATCTCCACGATACTGGGATCAGTTGGCGGAGGCTCAACCCTGTATTGCGCAATCCAAGGTCCGGATAAATCGGGTTCCTTTTTAGTCAGCGGGTTCGGAGTAGCGGGCTTTGGTGGCGGCTCCTTCTCTCGCACAAAGGGCATACTTCCTTGCTGAAAGAGAAAATAATTTACATTGCGATCATCGATAAACTTACGGCCGCAAATCCGAGAGCGAACATATGCCATCGATGTCTTCGGTTTGATTTTGATCCAACCCCATTCTTGAGTGGGTTTTAATGGATTTACGTAGGTCTCTTGATTGGGCAAATTTTCTGCATAGAAAATTTCAGACCATTGATAGTTACTAAAGCAATCGATTTTTTGGCGGAAAGGGCCCACGCTGGTGGCATTAAATGGCTGCAGTCGATCCTGATAGGCGCGCTCTACTAAAAATACATCAAAGCTCACGATACCCTCTTGATCTTCATAAATAGAATAAGGATCGTACAGCCAATTTTTCGTTTTCGATTCTGCTAACAGAATCCAAGTTCGCTTTTGATAATCTTTGAGGTTTTCCGCTGGAATACTGAAAAAGGGATTTTCAACTTTTGAACTTTTGAACTTTGTTGTCTCTGGGAATGGCGGGCCAAACAAAGAACAGCCCCAGAGCAATGTGGCTGATAGCAATAAAAGTAAAAGGGGTGATCGCGCTGAAAATCTCTTCATTACGCTATTTTCGCTCAATCAGCGCCAAGAACTCCCGCCTGAGGTTCGAATCCCGCAGAAAAGCACCACGCATGACGCTATTGATCATCTTGGAGTCCCGATCTTTTACGCCCCGCCACTGCATACAGAAGTGATCTGCATCCATAACAACGGCCACCCCAACCGGCTTAATCTTCTTCTCAAGCATGTCTGCCAACTCCACCACGGCCTCTTCCTGAATCTGCGGACGGCACATGACCCACTCCGTTAAACGTGAGTACTTAGACAAACCAATCAGCGCTGAGTTTTTGCTAGGCAAGACACCAATCCAAACGCGCCCCATAATCGGACACAGATGATGTGAACAAGCGCTACGTACGGTAATCGGTCCAATGATCATGAGTTCATTTAGATGACTCACATTGGGAAACTTTGTTAATGTGGGTTGTGCTTGATAACGTCCACTAAACACCTCTTGCACATACATCTTGGCAACACGGCGGCTTGTGTTTTTTGTGTTGTGATCACTTTGCGTATCAATCACGAGACTCTCGAGAACGGCTTGCATTTTCTCTGCCACCTCGTCGACCAAGCCTTCAATGTCACCTGGCTCTAAAAATGCAGCAATGTTGTCGTTCGCATGAAAGCGTGCTTTTTGCGCCTGAATTCGCTTGCGAATGACTACTGAGAGCGGCACACCATCTGTATTTTTCTTAGATGCTGATTTCGAAGTCCCCGTCTTTACGGTAGTTTTCTTGGTTGCTATGGAACTTTTCGCCGTCTGCTTGGTTGCGGTCTGCTTAATAGGCACTCTTTGATTAGGCACTTTTTGAATGGGCATTCTTTGTCTCGATATATTTGTATTGAATTTTTAATGTACTAAATTTGAAAGAACAGGGCTACTACACAGATCATGCCAAATAACCACACAATGGATCGTGTTGTAGGCCAATTCGCTACATAGCAAATGAGGTAAGCGATGCGAGAGAGCACAAATCCCATGGCTAAAGTATCTATGCGATCTTGTGGAGCGTGTGCAATAGAGGAAATGATGACTGCTGCAAAAAAGAAAGGAAGCGACTCAAATAAATTATTCTGTGCCGCAAGTGCGCGCGCCCGAAATCCAGTTTGCTTTGCTAACCACTCACGGGGCTGAGAGTTGTCGTAATCCTTAAACCCTTTTTTAGCTATTCCCGTAGCAACATAAGGCAACAGCCCCATAATCAAGACACAAAAATAGGCGATCGTCATTTTCAATGTCTCCTCAATAATTTGCTGTGTTTAGCAGACATTATTCAGTATTTTTGGGAAATCTGCTTTATGTGTGTTTTTAATTAGCGCTGTGTATGACTTTAGGATTTACTCTTTGAGCCAATTCGTGATTCCGTGCCATTGAGCAAGTTTTGAATATTGCTCTTGTGACGCCAAATGAGCAGCAAGCTAACAACGAGCAAGGCAACTCCCATAGGCTGCAAGCCAAACAGAAATACAAAATAGATAGGACCAAAAATAGCTGCGGACAATGCAGCTAATGATGAATAGCGCATAAAGGTGGCCACAATCACCCAGGTACCCAAGGTAGCAATGCCCAATACCCAGTTAATACCAAACAAAATTCCGCAGGCAGTCGCAACCCCCTTGCCTCCCTTAAAGCCATGAAAGATCGGAAACAGGTGTCCCAAAAATACTGCGATCACCACACCACATAAGACCCATGATCCCAATGTGGAGGAGAGAGATTCATCGCCTAGCAATATGCGCGCCAACATGACCGCAATAAAACCTTTTAATGCATCTCCTAATAGCGTCAACACTGCAGCTAATTTATTGCCCGTACGCAAAACATTGGTAGCACCAGGATTACCCGAACCATAAGAGTGTGGATCTGGCAGTTGCATGCATTTACTAACAACTACTGCAAACGAGATCGACCCAATCAAATAAGCAACTGGAATCAATAGAATGGCAAGATTTTGGTTCATAACGCTATCTTAAACACTTCTTCTTAGCTACCTCGAGGATGGTGCTGTTGGTGTATCGATTTGAGTCGCTCGCGGGCAATATGGGTATATATCTGTGTCGTGGAGATATCAGCATGCCCTAAGAGTAACTGGACCACCCTAAGATCCGCACCATGATTGAGTAAATGGGTTGCAAAAGCATGACGCAAGGTGTGAGGAGAAAGCGCAACAGGAATATTGGCGACGGTAGCGTAACGTTTAATCAAAGCCCAAAATGCTTGTCGCGTGAGCTCAGTGCCAGTGTGGCGACCGACAAAGACTGCATCCGAACTTTTACCCTCTAACAAGATTGCGCGTGCTTCTGTTAAGTAACGACGTAACCATTGTCCCGCTTCTCCACCAAAAGGCACCAGTCGTTCTTTACCGCCTTTACCATTCACAATACGCACTACACCTTCGTTCATGCCTAGCGCCACCGTTTTAAGGGAAACAATTTCTGAGACGCGCAAGCCACTGGCATACATCAACTCCAACATCGTGCGATCGCGCAATCCTAAGGGAGTATCCACATCAGGCGCATTGAGTAATGCAGCAACTTGATCTTCACTTAATGTCTTAGGAAAACGCATCGCTTGCTTTGCAGCGCGCAAACCAATGCAGGGGTCTGCTTTAACGAGATTCATACGCAAGGCATGGCGATAAAAACGTTTAAATACAGTAAGGCGTCGATTGGCAGTAGTTGCCTTGTCTGCACGGCGATACGCAAAATATGCAGTGAGATCCTTCTCTGTAACGCCATATAAATTAGCGCCAGATTGACTCTGCAGCCACTGCGCCAACAACAAGAGGTCACGCCGATATGCCGCGAGGCTATTTTTTGCTAGACCATCCTCTAGCCAACAAGCATCGCAAAAACGTTCGATTGCCTCTTGGTTGGCAGCAGAAACTGCCTTGGTGTTACTAGTCACGGAAATTATTAAAGCCTAATGGCGCCTCAGTCACTTCTTTTTTTAATAACGCCATCGTTGCTTGCAGATCATCCCGTTTTGCACCTGTCACACGCACGGCATCACCCTGAATGCTGGCTTGCACTTTGAGCTTACTGTCTTTAATGATGCGTACCACTTTCTTTGCCAAATCAGAAGTAATTCCTTTTTGGATCTTCATGGTCTGCTTACGCTTGTCGCCACCAATGGTCTCTGTTTTCTCATCTTTGAGATAGCGCACATCGACATTGCGCTTGGCCATCTTATTGACTAACACATCGCGCACTTGACCTAATTTGAAATCATCATCGCCAAACAAAATGAGGGCTTCATCTTTTTGCTCTACACGACTATCAGACCCCTTGAAGTCAAAGCGATTGCTAATTTCTTTATTCGCCTGCTCAATGGCATTTTTGAGCTCCACCATATCGGGTTCGCAAACAGTATCAAATGAGGGCATATCAACTCCTTTTATTGCCGCCAGCTTGTCGCTAGCGACTACATTAGCGTGAGATTTTCTAGAATTTTCTCCCAGAAAACCGAAGACGAATAAGATTGTGGCATGAACTGTGCAAAAAATGCGCCCCTGTCACCAAAATTGAGCCTCAATCTTGGGTTGCAATTACGTAATACATTTGGGATTGCAGGAATAGCTGAGCGCGCCTACGAAATTACGGCGGCTGAGCAAATTCCCCCACTTATGCAGGAGATTACTCAAAATCAATGGCCCTGGCGAGTTCTGGGTGGCGGCAGCAATGTCATTCTTCCGCCAGTGTTATCTGGAGCAACCTTGCTCATGAATATCGATGGGGAAAAAGTCACTCATGAGGATTCTGAATCCACCTACCTCGAAGTTGGTGCTGGTGTGAATTGGCATGCGTTTGTGCAATGGACACTCGATCAACAGTTACCAGGCCTAGAAAACCTGGCGCTCATCCCCGGAACGGTTGGGGCAGCGCCCATTCAAAACATTGGCGCATACGGAGTTGAGGTTGCGCAATACATTGATCGCATCATTGCGTTTGATACCACTAGCAATCAATTCGTCACACTCACCAATGCTGCATGTGAGTTTGCCTATCGTGACAGCATCTTCAAGCGTCAACCTGGGCGCTTCATCGTGACGCAAGTTGTATTTAAGTTACCCAAAGCATGGCAAGCGCGTTTGCATTACGCTGACCTTCAAGCAATGTCGGCCAATTTAACTACTGCTAAAGACATCTTTGCTGCCGTATGCGATATCCGCACCAAAAAATTGCCCAACCCCCAAGTCATTGGTAATGCCGGCAGCTTCTTTCAAAACCCATTAGTGAGTAATCAGCAATACCAATCCCTGCTATCAACACACCCCAATCTCGTTTCCTACCCAGATAAAGCTGGACATCGTAAATTGGCCGCTGGCTGGTTAATTGATCAATGCGGTCTTAAAGGACATCGACTGGGCGAAGTAGGTGTTTATGAAAAACAGGCGCTTGTGATTGTGAATCACGGACACGGTACAGCCGCAGACATACTGGCTTTAGCAAAATTGATTCAAGACAGCGTTCAAGAACGTTTTGGAGTAACTCTAGAGATTGAGCCCAATATTCTTTAGGGGTTTTGTTTTACATCTTCAAGTTTCACCACAGCCGCGCCCTTTGCTAAACGAATTTCGTATTCTGGCCCTGACTGCAGCTCACTAGGATCGCGCACTGCATGCACTCCATGAGCGATGTTCAACACTACTGCATAGCCACGCTCCAGTGTGCGTTGCGGATTGAGCATCTCTAACTGCGCTTGAAAATGCTCTTGATTCTGTTTCCACGATTGCACTCGAACAGACCATGCCTGTTGCAATCGTTGTTGCCAACTCGTAATTTGCTCACGCATCCGATCAGGATTGGGCAATGCATGCGAGAGTCGCAATGCTAACTGATCTAAAGTTTGCGCTTCACGCTCTACACGCTGGCGTACTCGGCCGAGCATTGCTTGCTGTATCGCATCAAGCTCTTGTAGCAACTGGTCGCGCCGTGGCGCAGCCAGCTCAGCCGCTCCCGTTGGGGTGGGCGCTCGCAGATCGGCAACAAAGTCTGCAATCGTGACATCGGTTTCATGACCGACTCCACTGACGACAGGAATGTTGGATTGAGCAATAGCGTACGCTAACTGCTCATCATTAAAAGCCCACAAATCCTCAATGCTTCCACCACCGCGCACTAACAAAATCACATCGACTGCATTTTCTTTTTCTGCTGCATGTAATGCAGAAATTATTCCAGCAGGAGCATCTGGTCCCTGCACTAATGTTGGGTAAATCACTATCGGAATATGCGGCGCTCTGCGCGCTAATGTACTGAGCACATCTTTTAATGCAGCAGCTTGTGGTGAAGTAATGATGCCAATGGATCTTGGGTGACTCGGTATCTCGCGCTTACGATCTGCATCAAACAATCCTTCTTTAGCGAGCTTGGCTTTGAGTTTTAAAAATGCTTCATACAAACCACCCATGCCAGCACGACGCAATGTTTGAATCGTGAGCTGAATATCACCTCTAGGAACATACATACCTAAGTTAGCGCTTACCTCAACCAAGTCACCCGACTGAGGCATAAAACCCACTTGGCCATTTCTGCCCCGAAACATCACGCAGCGAATCTGACCCTCTTCGTCCTTTAATGAGAAATACCAGTGGCCACTGTCGTAAGCCTTAAAGTTCGAAATCTCCCCGCTAACCCAAACAGTATCGAATTGCTCCTCCAAGGAGCTTGCAATGGCACGGTTGAGATCACCAACAGTGAGGATTTGCCTTGATATTTCCGACATTTTTTCTCTACATTCCCACAAACATATGGCTTAGCGCCCCTAAACTCTCTCAAAATATCCACAGCGCTGGGTTTATTGACGCACCTGGATAAGTAAGTAAGTAAATACTGACCCTAAACGTCTCATAAAACCAACACCATGAATATAAGTCATTGATTTATATGAGTAATTATTGAACTCCATTTTCATGAAAAATCACCCAAATACCCTAGTAGAACGATCAATCAATGACTTACAAGCGCCCTAGATAAAAGTTACACACAGAGTTATCCACAGGTTCGCTTTCAGAATACCGTTTTTTAATTCAGCTAAAGTACTGAGCTTATGTACTCCATCTTACTGTCTGCCGGTTGGCCAATCTGGCCTTTATTGATCATTTCTGTCGTGGGGCTAGCTATCGTCATAGAGCGAGCCTGGTATTTGCGCAAAACCCAAATATTTCCCAGCAACTGCTTGGAATCAGCCTACAGCATGGCCAATAGCCTTTCTCAAGGCAAATCTCTGACGGATGAAGAACTTACCACCCTCAAACAAAGCTCGCCTGCTGGGGCCCTTTTTACCAGCTTGCTGAAAGAAAAATCACAAGGGGCAAATCCCGAGATGGCACTGGAAGAATTACAAGTCACTGCCCAAAGTGTTTGGCTCAAACTCGAGCGGTATTTAGGCATCCTCGCCACGATTGCCACAATTGCCCCTCTCTTAGGATTATTTGGCACGGTGGTTGGCATGATTGAAATATTTGGAAGCCAAGGCGCCATTAGCGGCAGTGCAGGTAGCCCTCAACAACTGGCTCACGGAATTTCAGTGGCGTTATACAACACTGCTTTTGGTTTACTCATCGCAATCCCTGCGCTTGCTGCATGGAGAGGATTACGAGCAATGGCAAATCAACGTCAACGAGAGTGTGAAGAGTTCACGCGCCAGCTGTTTAAGAAACTGTATCCATCCTACTCAGTCAATTCTTGAGAATGCGATGAACTGGATTCATACCAACTCACGTAAACGTTTTTCATTAGGAACTGTTGCAAGTTCTAGCGAACCTGAAATCAATCTCATTCCGTTTATTGATGTGTTGTTGGTCATTTTGATTTTCTTAATGATCTCTACTACCTTTACACGCTTTCAAGAGCTCGCGATTACCTTGCCTACGGCCAATGGTAGTGAAGCCCAAACAGAAGCAAAACAAATTCATATTGCGGTTAGTCGTGATGGACGCTTTGCCGTCAATGGCAAAGTGGTTGATCGTTCGCAACTAGTTTCCACACTAGGGCAATGGGGCAATCCTACGAATAGCAGTAATGGGAGCAACAGCATTCAGGTCAATATTGATGCTGATGCGAAAGCGCCCCACCAATCGGTTATGAGCGCATTAGAAGCAGCACGCGATGCGAATCTGACCAATATTGTCTTTAGCAGTCAAACTAAGAATTTGCGATAAAGCGATGAAGTCATTCTTTCGTAAAGCGCCTCAGTTCTGGGAAAGACGCGGACCAACGAGTCTTCTTTTGTGGCCACTCTCTTGGATTTATGGATTACTTCTTCGGCTACGCAAACTGCTTAGTGACTTAGACTTTGTCAAACAAAAATACTCGCCAGTACCTGTCATTATTGTGGGCAATATTCGTGTGGGAGGAACTGGCAAAACACCCATTGTGATTGCATTAGCGCAGCGCTTAAATCAAATGGGTTGGAAACCGGGGATCATCAGCAGAGGTTATGGATCACATCCGCTCACACAACCCACGCAAGTGTTTGCAAGCTCCAATCCGGATCTCGTTGGCGATGAAGCTGTTCTCATCGCTCATCGCACAGATAATCACTTTCCCATTTGGGTATTTCCAAAACGTAGCGCCAGCATTGCGCAGTTACTCAAGCACTCTCCGGATGTCAATGTCATCATTAGTGATGATGGCCTTCAACATCACGGTTTAGTCCGCTGGCCTGCCAGGGAAGGCGGAAGAGACGTAGAGTTTGTCGTGCGCGACGCACGGGGGGAAGGCAATCGCTTCTTGCTTCCTGCCGGACCATTGCGCGAACCAGCAAACCGGGAACGAGATGCCACCTTATTTACTGGCAACTCAAGGCCTCCAAGAAGTGCTGGTGACTTAGGCGATTATTTTCAAGGTCGCAGGGCTTTTGCCTTAAAAGTCCATCTCAATACCCCATATCAACTCCACCACCGAGAAAATACTAAAACACTGGATGAGATTGCACAGGCCTATCTGCCAAATAAAATCGTGGCGGTTGCTGCTCTGGGTAATCCACAAGGATTTTTTGACGATTTACGCAAACAAGGCATCGCTAGCAAATGCATACCTTTGCCTGACCATGCCACCTACACCCCTGAGTTTTTTTCAAAAATAAAAGCGGAATGCATTCTGATCACCGAAAAAGATGCCGTCAAATGCACTCACATCCAAGATGAACGCATTTGGGTGGTGCCAATGACATTGCATATTCCAGATGATCTAGCAGAGTGGCTACAAAGTATTCTGCAAAGACCCGATCCAAACCGTTACACTTTGTAACTAGATAACACCATTTTGCGCATCTAAGAAGATTATGGACAAACGCTTACTCGAAATTTTGGTATGCCCTTTATGCAAAAGTCCTTTGCATTTAGACGCGGACAAAAAAGAATTGATTTGCAAAGCAGATCGCCTAGCCTACCCGATACGCGAAGATATTCCGGTCATGTTAGTAGATGAAGCACGTAGTCTCTCTGCGGATGAAGTGTAGTTTTATCTATTAATGACTACTTCTTCTAACGTGTCTGATTTTTTAGTCGTTATCCCTGCCAGACTTGGATCCACCCGCCTTCCCAGAAAACCGCTAGCTGATATTGCTGGCAAACCGATGGTCATTCGCGTTGCTGAACGCGCACTGCAATCCAAAGCGCAAGGCGTTGTAGTCGCTACAGATTCTTCTGAAATACAAGCAGTGTGCGATGAACATCGCATTGAATGTTTACTCACCAGCGCTGATCATCCTACGGGTACAGATCGGATTGCTGAGGTCGCACAATTATTAAAATTGCCAGATAGCGCATTGATTGTGAATGTACAGGGAGATGAGCCACTGATTCCTCCTGAGTTAATTAATGAAGTTGCTCAAACATTAGCGAACAACCCTCATTGCGCAATTTCAACAATTGCTACCCCCATTACCCATTCAACTGATATCACCAATCCTAATATCGTTAAGGTGGTTCTCAATCGCACTAACGAAGCGCTCTATTTTTCACGTGCGCCCATTCCTTTTGTGCGTGATGCAAGTCAAACCAACAACGTCACTCACCTGCGGCATCTGGGGATCTATGCCTATCGCACAGACTTCTTGCAGGCTTATACGCGCCTTGAGCCAGCACCGCCAGAACAAGCTGAAGCGCTCGAGCAATTACGCGCCCTCTGGAATGGCTACCGAATCGCTGTGCACACCACTTTAAATGCACCTCCAGCGGGCGTAGATACCCTTGAGGACCTTGAACGGGTACGCCAAACCTTCATAAATCCATAACAGCTAGGCTTCTTGGGGATAATCCTAGGAAGAATGCAGCTAGCTTGCAACCAAAATACACGACAATGTCAGGTCTTCTAAGGGGAAAATAATGCGATTAATTCTGCTGGGTGCTCCAGGTGCTGGTAAAGGCACACAAGCTCAATTCATTTGCGAAAAATTTGGTATTCCACAAATCTCTACTGGAGATATGTTGCGTGCCGCAGTGAAAGCAGGAACAGAGCTAGGTGTTGCAGCCAAAAAAATCATGGATGCAGGTGGCCTTGTATCCGATGACATCATTATTGGTCTTGTGAAAGATCGTTTAACTCAACCTGATTGCAGCAAAGGTTATTTATTCGACGGCTTTCCAAGAACGATTCCTCAAGCACAAGCCATGAAAGATGCTGGTGTGCCAATTGATTATGTTTTAGAAATTGATGTACCGTTTGATGCGATTATTGATCGCATGGGTGGTCGTCGCGTTCATCCCGCCTCAGGTCGCACTTATCACATCAAATTCAACCCACCTAAAGTGGAAGGTAAAGATGATGTCACTGGCGATCCATTAATTCAGCGTGATGACGATAAAGAAGAAACTGTTCGTAAACGATTACAGGTCTACGATGACCAAACGAGACCCTTGGTGGAGTATTACTCCTCTTGGGCAGCGCAAGCAAGTCCAAGCGATAAAGTAAAAGCGCCTGCTTACTGTAAAGTGAGCGGTACCGGTAGTGTTGAAGAAATCACCACATCTATTTTTGCCGCACTCAAGTAATTTACCCATTGGAGGCAGTATTGGCCTCTTTGCATAACCCATCGGCAAGCGCTGATGGGTTATGATGTCTTTACGTTAACTTTTCCTGGCATTTGTAACACCATGCGTCTATCCATCATCATTCCTTGCTATAACGAAGTGAATACGATTGATGCCATTATTGATGCGGTAAATGCAGCACCATATCCCAATAAGGAAATCATCATCGTAGATGATTGCTCCAAAGACGGCACCCGCAATAAACTCAAAAACGACATAGAGCCTTCAAGTCGCGTCAGCCAAGTGCTGTATCACGAAGTCAACCAAGGTAAGGGCGCAGCCTTACGTACCGGAATCGCAGCAGCGACTGGTGACTTAGTGATTATTCAAGATGCTGATATGGAATATGACCCCAATGAGTACCCCCTCTTGGTCGAACCGATTCTCAATAATCGTGCCGATGTCGTTTTTGGCTCGCGCTTTTTAGGTGGTCATGCGCACCGAGTTCTGTACTTTTGGCATCGTGTCGGAAATGGGTTTTTAACCCTTCTATCAAATATGTTCACTAATCTGAACCTTACCGACATGGAAACTTGCTATAAAGTTTTCAGAAGAGAAATTATTCAAAGCATTCGTATTGAAGAAAATCGCTTTGGATTTGAACCTGAAATTACTGCAAAAATTGCAAAGTTAAATTGCCGAATTTATGAAGTAGGGATTTCTTATTACGGTCGCACCTACGATGAAGGCAAAAAAATTGGCTGGAGAGACGGATTTAGAGCGATCTATTGCATCATGAAATATCGCTTTAAATAGTATTACCTATTACAACTTGACCGTTTAATTACTTAAGCTCTTTTAAGGCGCTCTCAAAAGATTCGATGTCTGCAAAACTTCTGTAGACTGAGGCAAAGCGGATGTAGGCAACCTTATCTAAGCGTTTGAGCTCACGCATGACTAACTCACCTACGCGCTCACTTGGAATTTCTTTTTCGCCTAGGCTCAGTAATTTTTCCTCAATCCTGGCGATTGATTCATCCACTGAGTCTGAAGATACTGGGCGTTTACGTAAAGCCAGTTTGAGCGAGCCCGCTAATTTCTCATGACTGTACTCCACACGGCTACCGTTTTTCTTCACAATGGCCGGCAAAAGCAATTCAACTCGCTCGTAAGTAGTAAAACGTTTGTCACATTTCGCACAACGTCGACGTCGACGTATCGTATCGCCTTCGTCTGACACCCGGGTATCAAGTACCTGGGTATCTTCGTTATGGCAAAAAGGGCAGCGCAATCTGTGTACTCTTTTTTTAAAGCAATGGTTTAACCGTAGACTGGGAAGCGCTTAGTGAGCTCAGCCACCTTAGCACGCACCTTAGCAATATTGTCAGGATCATGTGGATTATCCAAAACATCAGCAATAAAGTGGCCTACTTGTCTTGCTTCAGCTTCTTTAAATCCACGCGTGGTCATTGCAGGTGAACCCAAACGAATACCGCTAGTTACCATCGGCTTTTCTGGATCATTTGGAATACCGTTTTTATTGCAAGTGATGTGAGCATCACCCAATACTTTTTCCGCTTCTTTACCGGTCATTTTCTTCGCACGCAAATCCACTAACATCACGTGTGAATCTGTACCACCAGAAACAATGCGCAAGCCACGCTCGATTAATGTTTCTGCTAAAGCTTTAGCGTTGGCTACTACTTGTTTTTGATACTCCTTAAAGCCAGGCTCTAGGGCTTCTTTGAAAGCAGCCGCTTTACCAGCGATCACATGCATCAGTGGGCCACCCTGTAAGCCTGGAAACACTGCAGAGTTAATGGCTTTCTCATGCTCGGCTTTCATCAAAATGATGCCGCCACGTGGACCACGCAGGCTCTTGTGCGTTGTCGAGGTCACAATATCAGCGTGCGGTACAGGATTTGGATAAACACCTGCCGCAACCAGGCCAGCATAGTGAGCCATATCCACCATGAAGATAGCACCGACTTCTTTGGCGAGTTTTCCGATGCGCTCAAAATCAATTTTCTTAGAGTATGCAGATGCACCAGCAATGATGAGTTTGGGTTTGTGCTCGCGCGCCAATCGCTCCATCTGCTCATAGTCAATTTCTTCGTTCTTATCTAAACCATAAGCAATCGGATTGAACCACTTACCACTCATATTCAATGCCATGCCGTGCGTTAAGTGACCACCCTCAGCCAAACTCATCCCCATGAAGGTATCGCCGGGCTTTAAAAAAGCCAAGAATACGGCTTGATTTGCTGATGCACCGCAATGAGGCTGTACGTTAGCCGCTTCAGCTCCGAAAATTTTCTTCACACGATCGATCGCCAACTGCTCGGCAACGTCCACAAATTCACAGCCACCGTAGTACCGTTTACCTGGATAGCCTTCAGCATATTTATTGGTCAACTGAGAACCCTGCGCCTCCATTACTGCTGGGGAGGTGTAATTCTCCGAGGCAATGAGCTCAATATGG
>NZ_JAHBAK020000036.1 GCF_018500155.2 Polynucleobacter sp. | reverse complement strand
CTCTTATTGGTATCGACCAAAATCTTCGTCACGTTGTTATACATATCGCGCATAGTATCGATATACATTCTGTCGCGTGTAACTTGTGGCGCCTTGGAGTATTCAACCAAAATCTGTTTAAAGCGCGCTGCATCGCCCTCAGCGGTAGCAACGACACGCGCCTTATAACCTTCGGCCTCCTGGATTAAACGTGCTGCAGTACCTTTTGCTCGAGGAATAATATCGTTAGCATAGGCCTGCCCTTCGCTCTTTAAGCGCTCTTGGTCCTGGCCTGCTTTTACTGCATCATCAAATGCAGCTTGCACTTGTTCTGGCGGCTGCACGTTTTGTACGGTGACGCTAGTAACGTAGATGCCAGCCTTATAACTATCCAAAATTTTCTGAATGGAATTCGCAAGATCAATGCCGATTTTTTCACGACCTTCATAAAGGACTGTATCCATCTTGCTGCGAGCCACAATCTCCCGCACTGCTGTTTCGGCTGCCTGAATCACAGCAGCATCTGGATCACGGTTATTGAATAAATAATCGGTAGGATCTTTTAAGCGATATTGGACGGCGAAACGAACATCAATAATGTTTTCATCTTCGGTCAACATCGAAGAGTCTTTTTGGTTGGTCGCTTTAATTAAGACAGGTCGCCCCACCTCTACAGAGCGAACTCCCGAGAGGTTGACCGTTTCTTCCGACTGAATCGGCCATGGCATGCGCCAGTTAATACCTGGCTTAGCGGTGTAGTCGTACTTACCAAAAGTGAGCACCACACCTGCCTGACCTTCTTGAATGATGAAAAAACCACTGCAAATCCAAATAAATACAAAAATCCCAAGCGCAACTAACGGGCCACTCTTTGAGCTAAAGGGATTAGTGAAATTCAAATTGGGTCCAGTTGGCCCACCTCCATTACCGCGTTGAGATGGCGGAGGAATATCAGTGCCACTAGGTTTATTGGCGGTAGAGCCAAAATTGGATCCGGGCTTTTTCTTGCCGCCGAAAATACCTGCTATACGATCATTGAAATCACGCCACAACTCATCCAAATCAGGCGGACCATCTGGCTGCTTGTTGGGTTGCTTGCTGGGTTCTTGTTGCGATGGATTATTAGATGGATTTTGTTCAGGATCAACTTTTGGAGTCTGATCGTTTCCCTGCCCATCCTTGGCATCTTTTGAACCATTGTTGTGGCTATTACCCCAACCTGGGTCATTCACCGAAAACAGCTCTAAAAATTTACGCATCGTTTGCAAGGTAACTACGGTTAGAAAGCGGGTTAAATTCGGATGACTCTGGTCGCTCTGGTAAGGGCGCCAAAAACTCGTCCGGAGCCAATTGGGTTTTGGCTCGATTTTGTTCGTTTCTCATTTTATCAGTCATTTGAGAGCATTCGGCTAGGGTCTGCCTGAGCAAATCAAGGCCTAAGCCAGTCTGGGCAGAAAGGAAAATTTGACTCGGAAAACCTAGGCTATCCCGCTCCAAAACAGCCCCTTTTGTAAAGGTTTGAGGCATCAAATCGATCTTATTCATCACCTCAATACGGGGTATATCGTCAGCCCCTATCTCCTCCAATACCGCCTCCACTTCAGCCTTTTGTTCCCGAGCAACAGGACTGCAGGCATCGATAACATGCAAGATCAGATCCGCATGAATGGTTTCGTCTAAGGTTGCCCTAAAGGCCTCGACCAACTGGTGAGGAAGCTCGCGAATAAATCCTACTGTGTCAGACACCACAATGGAGCCGACTCCATCTAAATGCACTTTTCTTGAGGTGGTATCTAAAGTGGCAAACAACTGATCGGCCGCATAAGTTCCTGCCTTGGTCAGTGCATTAAATAAAGTGGATTTTCCCGCATTCGTATATCCAACTAAAGATACAGAAAAAACATCTTTACGATTGCGCGCCCTTCTTTGCGTCCTTTGCTGTCGCTGCAATTTTTCTAACTCATTTTCAAGACGCTTTGCCTTGGTCGCCAACATCCGGCGATCCAACTCCATCTGCGTCTCGCCAGGACCACCACGTACACCAATACCACCACGTTGACGCTCTAAGTGACTCCAGGCGCGCACCAAGCGAGACATACGGTAACGTACTTGTGCTAACTCAACCTGAGTCTTACCAATATGACTTTGAGCTCTTTGGCTAAAGATATCCAAGATCAAACCCGTGCGGTCCATCACGTGGCGCCCTATATGGCGCTCTAGATTGCGCTGTTGGGTGGGCGATAAAGGGTGATTAAAAATCGCTAATTCAGCATCATGCTCTTCCATCACCCGCTTGAGTTCATTTGCTTTGCCTGAACCAATGAATAAAGCGGGATCTGTTCTTCCCTTACGGGCTATCACGCTGGCGGCAGGTATGGATCCAGCACTGTCAGCCAAAAGACTGAGCTCAGCCATACTATCTGCGAAATCTTCGCGCCCTGTATCTACACCAACTAAGACAGCGCGCGCCGCATCGATACCCGTTTTATACAGAGCTACCTTCTTCTATTCGGAAATCAATTGCGCGCGCCGGCACAATTGTAGAAATCGCATGTTTGTAGACCATCTGTGTCACGGTATTGCGCAACAAAACAACGTATTGATCAAATGATTCAATATTGCCTTGCAACTTAATTCCATTGACAAGATAAATGGAAACAGGAATATGCTCTTTGCGCAGCGCATTGAGAAATGGATCCTGTAGTAATTGAATTTTGTTGTTAGCGCTCATACTGCTCCTTCATTTTTTTACTTATTTATTGTTGTACTTATTTACTTTTTGGAGTCTTGCTTTTCACTAAATATAGCTTAAAAAAACCGTGTTTACAGCGTTCTATATTGGGATTTCCTCGATAAAATCAAGTCCTTACAAAACCCTGCAGCTAAAGCTTAGCGCAATCTAGCGCTTTTTGCCCTTTTTCCCTTTATCTGCATCCACATAGGGGTTTTTGGCTGTATTCATTTGAATACGCAACGGTGTGCCACGCAACTTGAAAACATCTCTAAAACGGCCTTCTAGGTAGCGCTTATAGCTATCCGTTACGCCACTTAAAGAGGTGCCATGGATCACAACGATAGGAGGATTCATGCCCCCTTGGTGGGCATAACGCAATTTCGGACGGCCCATGCCGACGCGTTTTGGCTGCTGATGCTCTACTGCTTCTTGCAAAATACGCGTCAAACGTGGCGTCGGCAGTTTCGCCATTGCAGCAGCATAGGCTGCATCAACATCCTTAAATAATTCTTTTAAGCCAGTACCTTTTTTTGCAGAGATAGGGTGAACGTTGGCAAAATCTAAAAAACGGAGTTTTTGCGCAATCTCTAAACGAGCTCGCTCTTTGACATAGGCATCAATACCATCCCACTTATTCACAGCAACAACAAGGGCACGTCCCGCTTCCACAATAAACCCTGCGATGTGCGCATCTTGCTCAGAAATATCTTGCTGCGCATCGAGCATCAGAATGACCACATTGCAATCGGCAATGGCTTGCAAAGTTTTGACGACTGAGAATTTCTCAATTGCTTCGAATACTTTTCCACGTCGGCGAAGACCCGCAGTATCGACCAAGATGTACGGCTTGCCATTGCGCTCAAAAGGTACCTCGATAGCATCACGTGTAGTGCCCGGCATATCAAACGCAATCACGCGCTCTTCACCAATTAATTTATTAATTAAAGTGGACTTACCTACGTTTGGTCGCCCTACTACCGCAATTTTCATTGGGCGATTTGGATCGTTAGCCAACTCCTCTTCATCTGGCTCTGCAATACCCAACGAATCTAAAGCATCGTCAATCAGTCCGCGTACACCATCACCATGCGCTGACGAGATCGGAAATGGCTCCCCTAAACCGAGCTCATGAAAATCCGCGGTCACTACACCCGCTTGCATCCCCTCAGTTTTGTTGACCGCCAAAATGACTGGCCTGCCAGATTTGCGCAAGAAATCCGCGATCACTCGATCCTGAGGTGCCAGACCAAGACGACCATCTACTAAAAAGATCACAATGTCTGATTCAGCGACAGCTTGTTTTGTTTGCTTAGCCATTTCGGCAACGATGCCGGTTTTGGCAACAGGTTCAAAACCACCGGTATCGACACAAATAAACGCGCGCTCTCCAATACGGCCTTTGCCGTAGTGCCGGTCCCGCGTTAAACCAGAGAAATCGGCCACCAAAGCATCACGAGAACGTGTGAGGCGGTTAAATAAGGTGGACTTCCCTACGTTAGGGCGTCCGACGATAGTGATGACTGGATTCATTTTGGCCTATAAGCGGCGACTTTTCCACCTTGAGATTGAATCAAGATGAGACCATCGGTAGCAATCGGAGCAGCAGAGATGCGACTACTGTCATGACGAATACGGGCAACTAATTCACCATTCGCTTGCGAGAATGCGTGTACATAGCCTTCTGCATCACCCATCAGCAATACTCTTCCAATGGCAAGAGGTTCACCCACATCACGAAAGAGCAGTTGCGTATTTTCCCAGACCTGACTGCCATCCTTTGTTGCAAATGCTGTGACATATGAGCGTTCATTGGCAGAGAAAACCAAATCTTTACTTTGAGAAGTGCCGGTATAACTTGAGTAATCCTTGAACCACAAAAGGTTACCCGTGCGAGCCTGTCCGCAACCAATGCGACCTTGGTATGAAACGGCACACAAAATATCACCTTCCATACTAGGTTTAGCAGTCACATCATTTAGACGTTCAATCTCAGAAAACCCTTTTGGGAAGGACACGGGTGTTTCCCAAATTAATCCACCATTGGCAATGGCAATCATGCCAAAACGACCACCCGCAAAACCTGTCACGATGACTTCATTATTAATGGGTAACATGCCATAACCTACTCGCAAAGACAGAGCAGATTGCTGACGTTGGTAAGTCCATTTGCGCGCTCCAGTTTGAGCATCCAAACCTATAAAGCGATTATCTAAAGCACGAATGACTACTACTCCAGCAGCAACCACTGGTTCACTTAAGACTTCACTACCAACACTGACATTCCAAATGGGTTTCCCGGTATCGTCAAACGCATACACCATACCTTTGGTGCTCACAGCAACCGTTGTTCGACCATC
Organism: Polynucleobacter sp.; assembly: GCF_018500155.2. Lineage (GTDB taxonomy): Bacteria > Pseudomonadota > Gammaproteobacteria > Burkholderiales > Burkholderiaceae > Polynucleobacter. The sequence goes on along the minus strand of NZ_JAHBAK020000036.1, from coordinate 36,536 downwards.
AGATCCGGGGCCAATGGCCAAACGCTCTGGCACTGACACTTCCCACAAGGTCTTGCCAGACATGAGATCAATTTTTACTAGGTTGCCACGATGGGATGCGGCATAAACTGCGTCACCAGCAACTACAGGATGAAAATTAAAGGATTCTGATGCGCCAACATTGACAGTCCAAACAGGTTGCAAATCAAATTGATTGGCTACTGGAGTCAATTCAGCAGGTTTGCGTACACGCGAGCTCCCTGAGCAGGCAACCAAGGCAATAGTCGCAACTCCTAAGATGAATACATGAGAAAGTCGGCGCATTACGCAACTCACTGAATCAATCACTGGGTGGTACCTCCTACAGCATCTAACTTCACTTTCAAGAGACGGCGCGCCTCATCTGGCAACTCTTTTACTTGTGATAATTTTTTCCAGGCATTTTGGTAGCTCACACGCGCTTGTTCGATGTTCTTTTGCGCCAAGTACCAATCACCACGACGCTCAAGCCAGAGGGCCTCGTAACCCGTAATGGGTTTTTCTTTCAATATCTGATCGGCCTCAGCAAAATCTTTCTCCGCTCCTTGCTCTATTAATTGAGAGATGAGGCGGACCTTTGCCAAACCAAGATAACCATCATTAGAAGCATTCTTTGCGGCCCAACGCAAGTAATCTAATGCTTTAGCACTATTACCTGCATCCGATGCTATACGAGCAGCAATTAAACTTGACATCGGCGCATACGCAGTACGAGCAAAGTTTTTTTGCAAATCATCGGCAGCGCGAAGCGTTTGGTCTCTATCACCCTTAGCAATGGCACTCACCATCGTTTCATACAGTTTGGCAGCTTCTTGCGCCTGATTATTGAGCCACCATTGATAACCACTGTAGGCGGCATATGCAAACAAAGCAGCAGTCACAACACCAGTAATGAGGTTGCGGTATTTTTGCCAAAACGCTTTGAGTTGGTCTAATTGTTCTTGTTCTTCTAAATCTAAAGGCATTTCAATCCAAGCTTTTTATCTATTCAATATATGCTGGTTATCTACAATACCCAGCGCAACACTTCTGTATTCTATTCGGTGGCGCCCACCATCGCATCAATTACCGCTTCCACCACCCCATCTACTGGTATGGACTTTTGCTCACCAGTATCCCTGAGATCTTTCAAGCCAGCCTCATTTTTAGCCAATTCATCGGGGCCAATAATCACAGCAAAGGCTGCACCACTGGCATCGGCCTTCTTCATTTGTGACTTAAAGCTCGCAGATTGACCATCTGGAGGGCAAAAAAGGATGGTGTCTAAGCCGGCGCTACGTAGACGCTCAGCAATAATCGTCGCGGCCGTCAGAGTTTCGCCGCCCTGATGTAAAACAAATACATCACAAAGTGCTTGAGCCTGCGGTAAGGATCCAGAAACCTTCATGAGCTCTAGCACGCGCTCCATACCCATAGCCCAACCACAAGCTGGCGCAGCTTTACCGCCCATCCGCTCAATCAATGGATCGTAACGACCACCGCCTGCAATCGTGCCTTGCGCACCAAGTTCATCGGTTACCCATTCAAATACCGTCAAGTTGTAGTAATCCAAACCTCGTACTAATCGCGGATTGATTTTGCAAGGAATATTGTTTGCTTTTAATAAATTCATTACTGCATTGAAATGCCCTAAGGATTCTTCGCCAAGAAAATCTAATAACTTAGGTGCCCCTTCAATCAATGCTTGCATCTGTGGATTCTTAGAATCCAAAATGCGCAATGGATTGGTCAGTAAGCGACGCTGCGAATCTTCATCCAACTGCGCTTGATGATTCTCAAAGTAAGCCACCAAGGCAGCACGATGCTCTGCGCGCTCATGCGCTTGTCCTAAGGAATTGATTTCCAGTCGCACGCCTTTTAAACCTAACTCATCCCATAAACGCTGACCCATCAAAATGATTTCGGCGTCAATATCAGGCCCTGCAAACCCAAGGGCCTCAATACCAAATTGGTGAAATTGGCGATAGCGGCCTCGCTGAGGACGCTCATGACGAAACATAGGGCCGGTGTACCAAAGACGCTTAGGACCTTCGTAGAGCAAATTATTTTCTATGACGGAGCGCACCAATGCTGCAGTTCCTTCAGGGCGCAAAGTGAGCTGCTCACCGTTTAAGCGATCCTCAAAAGAATACATTTCTTTTTCGACAATATCGGTAACCTCACCTATGCCCCGCTGAAAGACTGCTGTTGCCTCCACAATAGGCGTTCTCAAAAATTCATAGCCATAAGCACGTGTTAAATCGCGCAGAACATGCTCAAGATGGGCCCACTGATAAGCATCTGCTGGCAGCAAATCATTCATACCTCGGATGCCATTGATCTTTTGGACTTTGTTTTGAGATTTTTGCTCTTTGCTTTGTTCGGTCATGATGAATTGGTTGTTTTACTTATAAGGTTCGGCTAGATCTTGGGCGCGTAATGTTGTTGCACGTACTCATCCACAATGACCTGAAACTCCTGCGCAATATTGTCGCCACGCAAGGTCTTCACTTTAACGCCATCTACAAACACAGGGGCTGCAGGAGTCTCGCCAGTTCCTGGCAACGAAATACCGATATTGGCATGCTTACTTTCGCCTGGACCATTAACAATGCACCCCATTACTGCCACATTCATATTCTCAACCCCAGGGTGCGTTTTCTTCCAAATGGGCATCTGTTGACGCAAATATGACTGAATATTGGCAGCCAGCTCTTGAAAAGTCGTGCTCGTAGTTCTGCCACAACCAGGACATGCAATCACCATAGGCGTGAAGTTACGTAATCCCATGGTCTGCAATATTTCTTGCGCCACAATCACTTCATTTTCGCGCGGCGCACCTGGATCTGGCGTTAATGAGACGCGGATCGTATCTCCAATACCTTCTTGGAGCAAGATACCCATCGCCGCAGTAGAGGAAACAATCCCTTTACTACCCATTCCAGCTTCTGTTAACCCTAAGTGCAAGGGAAAATCTGCGCGACGCGATAGGTCACGATATACCGCGATCAAATCTTGCACATTACTGACCTTGCATGAGAGCACAATCTGATTTGGATTCATGCCAAGCTCAATCGCTTTTTCAGCGGATTGCAATGCTGACTGAATCAAAGCCTCAATCATGACTTCTTGTGCTGTTTTTGGAATTGGTAATGCCGCGTTGCTATCCATGATGGATGCCAAAAGATCTTGATCGAGACTGCCCCAATTCACACCAATCCGAATAGGCTTGTCATATTTACAGGCAGCTTCAATCATCTGCGCAAATTGTGGATCGCGCTTGGCGCCCTTTCCCACATTACCTGGATTGATGCGGTACTTAGAGAGCGCTTTTGCACACTCTGGATAATCATTTAATAAGGTGTGGCCGTTGTAATGAAAGTCGCCGATCAATGGCACCAACACATCCATCTTGTCTAATTGCTCGCGAATATAAGGAACCGCAGCAGCTGCCTCAGGTGTATTGACAGTAATGCGCACCATTTCTGAACCAGCACGAGCAAGCTCTTTTACTTGTATAGCGGTGCCCACAGCATCAGCAGTATCCGTGTTTGTCATAGATTGGACACGCACCGGAGCATCGCCACCCACAGTAATGATGTTCGATTGCCAAACAACTCGTGCTTGCCGAGTTGCTCGCTTAGGAGCTGGGCCTAATGGTAACGGTGGTAAAGATGAATGAGAGTTCATGAGACAAATAGTTAATTTAACTTTTTCAGCCACTCTACTGGCTGCTCGGCAGTTGTGGTTTCAATTTCCGCTTTATGAACAGCGCGCTCACGCACCCTTGTGCGATCAACCACATCACCTGCTAACTGACCGCAGGCCGCAGCAATATCATCACCGCGTGTTTTGCGCACTGTCGCAACCATGCCTGCATCTAGCAAAATGCTGGCAAAAGCATTGACTCTTTGAGGGGGTGAACGCTTCAGACCAGATTCTGGGAAGGGATTAAACGGAATCAAATTGATTTTGCATTTGATATTTTTAAGAAGACGTACTAATTCTTTCGCTTGAATATCCGAATCATTAACGCCATCAAGCATGCAGTATTCAAAGGTCAAAAAGTCTCTTGGCGCAAAAGGAAGATAGCGCTCACAAGCGTCGAGCAATTCACGCAAGGGGTATTTTTGATTTAACGGCACCAATTGATCGCGCAAGGCATCGTTTGGCGCATGCAAAGATACTGCAAGCGCCACTGGGCAGTCTTGCGCTAAGCGATCCATCATGGGGACTACACCTGATGTTGATACTGTGACACGACGACGGGACAAACCATACGCCCTGTCATCAAGCATGAGGCGCAACGCCGAAACGACATTGTCATAGTTAAGCAATGGCTCACCCATGCCCATCATCACTACGTTAGAAATCACTCGACCTGTATGCTCCCAGCCAGGCGTTGGATATTTTTCAATACGGCGCACCGCTTCAGGGTCATTGCGCAAAAGATGCTCAGCAAACCACAACTGGCCAATGATTTCACCGGAGGTGAGGTTGCGCGAGAAACCTTGATGCCCTGTGGAACAAAAACGGCAATTGACAGCGCATCCTGCTTGAGAAGAAATACACAAGGTGCCACGATCATCCTCTGGAATGTAGACCGATTCCACGGCATTGCCTGCCCCCACGTCCAATAGCCACTTGCGTGTGCCGTCTTGAGCGTGCTCATCTTTAATCACAGGGAGGGTGAGCACTTGGGCTTTATCGAGCAATGTCGCTCGAAAGCTCTTGGCTAAATCACTCATGTCGTTGATATTGGATACACCGCGTTGGTGTATCCACTGCATGAGTTGTTTTGCCCTAAAGGGCTTTTCATTTAACCCCGCGACATACGCCGCCATCTGGTCAGCGTCAAAATCTAAGAGATTTACGCGCGGGGATGTCAATGCGCCTACTTACAAATCAATAGGTTTAATTAACGATTGAAAACATTCATGCCTGGGAAGAAGAAAGCAACTTCCACAGCAGCTGTTTCAGGAGCATCAGACCCATGCACAGCATTTGCGTCAATGCTGTCAGCAAAATCAGCACGAATCGTACCTTTTTCTGCTTTCTTAGGATCAGTTGCACCCATCAAATCGCGGTTTTTTGCAATAGCGCCTTCGCCTTGCAAAACTTGAATCATGACTGGACCAGAAATCATGAAGCTCACCAAATCTTTAAAGAAAGGGCGTTCTTTATGAACAGCGTAGAACTGCTCTGCTTCAGATTGTGAAAGATGCGCCATTTTGGACGCGACAATCTTCAAACCAGCAGATTCAAAACGGTCATAGATTTTGCCGATGACGTTTTTAGCGACAGCATCAGGTTTGATAATAGAGAGGGTGCGTTCAATTGCCATTCAAGACTCCAAAAGTGATTTCAAAGGTATTGGTTGAGCCAGGCAAAACCAACCCCCGCTCAACGACCCCCGAATTATACATTGCCTGACCGTATTTACCCCTATATCTGTAGGGCTAAGCCCTTGAATTTACAAGGCATAGACCCCGGTTTTGTAGGACTTTGGGTGGGGCACTTGAAATTCACACGATTTGTCTATACTTAAAAGCATCAGCCCTATATGGGCTCATAACAATACTGAAAAAGGAGTCAATATGAGTGATCTGAACTCTTACGGCTTTGGCCAAACCGGCTCAATTAGTACCATCCAAGTACGCAACCGCGTGCTGCGTAACACCTATGCACTGCTAGCACTCTCCATGGTGCCTACAGTAATCGGTGCTTGGTTAGGCGTTGCAATGGGCCTGAACCTCTTTGCAGAGAGTCCATTCATGGGCTTTATTGTCTTTATGGCAGTAGCCTTTGGTTTCTTCTGGGCCATCGAAAAAAATAAAGAGACTGGCGTTGGCGTTCTTCTGCTACTCGGTTTTACTTTCTTCATGGGCATTATGTTGTCCCGTTTAGTAGGTTTTACACTCAATAGCTACAGTAACGGCGCTGCTCTGATCATGCTGTCCTTCGGCGGTACGGCTGCTATCTTTGCCACCATGGCTACGATTGCAACAGTGAGCAAGAGTGATTTTGCTGGAATGGGCAAATGGTTGATGGTGGGCGTCTTGCTTCTCATCGTTGCCTCTCTCGCAAACATCTGGCTCCAATTGCCAGCCTTGATGTTGACTGTGATGGTTCTAGCAATTGCCATCTTCTCAGCCTTCATTTTGGTTGATGTGCAAAGAGTTGTTCACGGCGGTGAGACCAACTACATCATGGCTACATTGGCAATTTACTTAGATGTCTATAACGTCTTCACCAATTTGCTCGCCCTCTTGGGTATCTTTGGTGGTAACCGTGACTAACTGAGTCAAAGACCTTGCGCAAATATTTGTGCGATGTCCTCTTCAGGCGCCTGCGGGCGCCTTTTTCTTTGCTGCCGTTTTCACTACGTGATTAAACCGCAACGAACATGCTAACTGCATAAGACAGTGCAATCAGAATCAACACGATTGCAAAACTATCTGAGGCTTTCATGATGTACTCCTGTTAGTGAATTGGGTTGTAGTGGGTAAGTCATTTACCCCTACGATTCCAATCTACTATTGAGCACCAGCTTCTAAGAGGGCACCTGCACCGTATTTAAGCCATCTGCACCCATCAATGCACCAGATTGGCGCAAAATCAACGCACAAAGACAGCCATAGACTCTACATGCGAGGTGTGAGGAAACATGTTCACGATGCCAGCTCCCTCAAGGGTGTAGCCCGCTTGATGACATAGGATGTCAGCGTCTCTGGCTAAGGTTTTGGGATTGCACGAGACATACACAATGCGCTCAGGCAACAAATCGCTCTTTTGTAAATCCAGCTGCGCTAATGCTTTGCAGATCTCCATTGCCCCTTCACGAGGTGGATCCATTAACCAACGCTGTGCCCTTCCCCAGGATGCAATCGTTTCAGGAGTGACCTCAAATAGATTGCTTTGCATAAAACTCACCTTGTTAGAGAGTCCATTGTGCTTCGCATTAGCTTTGGCTCTTTCAGTCAGGGTGGCTAATCCTTCGATCCCCAATACTTGGGCAGCCTTACGCGCTAAAGGTAAAGTGAAATTGCCAATACCGCAAAATAAATCTAGCACACGGTCTGTTGGGCGAACTTCTAATAAGCGTACCGCCCTACTAACCAAAGAACGATTCATCAAATGGTTGACCTGCGTGAAATCAGCAGGTTTGAATGGCATCTCAATTTCAAATTCTGGCAAACGGTAGCAAAGCTTGCCAGTCTCTGGATAAAAAGGCGCAACACTCTCAATCCCTTTTGGTTGTAGCCATATCCACACTCGATGTTGATCCGCAAATGCACGCATCACATTCTCGTCAGCCGCCGTTAGTGGTTGCAAGTTACGAAACACTAGCGCAGTCACCGGTGTATTTTTCTGTGGATCATCTGAGCCAGGCTCCTCCGGCTCGCCCACGGCTATTTCAATTTGCGGCATGCGATCAACAATGGATAAACCCATCACCAACTTACGCAGCTCTGGTAACAGATCGGAGACATGTTTAGGCAATATCTCGCAGGCCAACATATCAGCAACATACCCGCTCTTGCCCTCATGAAAACCAATGAGGACGGTGCCTTTTTTAATGGAACGATTTACTGCACTCAGGCGCGCTCGATGTCGATACTCCCAAGTGGGCCCACCCATGGGTCGTAAAATTTCCTGAGGCTGTACTTTAGCGATGTGCTGTAAATCATCCTCTAAGACGCGCTGCTTCATTGCTACTTGCGCCCGAATATCGAGATGCTGCATAGAGCATCCACCACAAACTCCAAAAGCTGCGCATTTTGGCTCCGCTCTAAAGACTGCTGGTTTTAGAATCTCGCGCACCTTGGCTTTGCTAAAGCGGGCCTTATCACTCGTGATGGTGTAAGTCACTTGTTCTGTTGGCAAAGCCCCTTTGATAAAAATCACTTTGCCGCTTTGACCTTCAGATATCTCCTCTTCACTCGGAGCTAAGCGGGCAATCCCTTGGGCATCTAGATCCAGCGCTTGCACTTCTATAGGCTCAGTCACTTCAATGTTGACTGGCTTATCCCCTCTACGCATCCTCAGAAAAACCTTGCAGATATTCTTGCCATTGACTGCCGTTCGGCTCTTTTGCTTCTTTGGCCAAATAGGCTTTCACGAAACGGATTTCTTCTTGATATTCCTCCAAGGAAAATCCACCACGTAGTAACTGAAAACGGCAATACATGAGGTAGGTATTTACCACATCGGTTTCACAATAGCGCCGGATATCATTAATCTTGCCATCGAGATAAGCGGGCCATACTTGACTGCCATCCATACCCATCTTGCCAGGAAAGCCACACAATTTGGCCAATCCATCTAAGGGAGCATTTGCCCTGCCGTTGTATTTTGCCAATAGATCCATCAAATCGAGGTGGCGCATATGGTAACGGCCAATGTAGTTATTCCATTTAAAGTCACGACTGTCGGCTTCTTTACTCTCACCCATCTCCCAGTAACGCGGCGCCTGAATATGATTGGCAAGAGCGCGATAGTGAAGCACAGGAAGATCAAAACCGCTACCATTCCAAGAGACTAGTTGTGGCGTGTACTTCTCAATCAAATCAAAAAACGCCTGAATGAGCACTTTCTCATCATCCTCTGGCGTTCCTAAGGTTCCTACTTTAATTTGTGGCAAACCTTCTTTTGTTGTTCTGCGAATCACACAGGAAATCGCACAGATTTTTTGCAGATAGAGTGGTAAAAATTCGCTGCCCGTTTTCTCAGCGCGCTCTGCCATCGCCTTAGCGGCCACTTCAGCATCCGACATGGAGCTTGGATAATCTTCTAAGCGACGCAGACCCGCCACATCGGGAATGGTTTCAATATCAAAAACAAGAACGGTGGCCATGCCCATACCCTATGGTGGGTTTTACTGCAGATACGGCGTTGGATTTACTGGCTTGCCATTCACGCGCAGCTCAAAATGCAGTTTTGGTGAATTGGTGTCGGTATCACCCATCTCAGCAATTCTTTGACCCTTGCGCACGCTGTCACCCTCTTTTACCAAGAGTTTGCTGTTATGTGCATATGCTGTCAGATAGGTATTGTCATGCTTGATGATGACGAGATTGCCATAACCACGCAGACTATTGCCGGCATAAACAACTTTGCCGTCGGCTGCTGCTAAAACCGGTTCACCAACCTTGCCAGCAATATCTATACCTTTGTTGGTTTCGTTAAATTCGGTAGTTACTTTTCCTTTTGCCGGCCAAGACAAGCGAATGCCAGGCTCTGCTACTAACTCAGGTTTAGCAGTCTCTACAGGCGCTGGTGTATCTGCTTTGTCTACTAGGGAAGATTTCTTTTCTACTGGCTTGGCCGCCTTAGCGCTTGCAGGAGGTCTTACCAAAACCAAATCACCTATTTCAATCACATTGGGATTAAAGCTAGGGTTTTCTGCTTTATTCCATTGCGCCACATCACGTGGTGCCTGACCATGATCTAAGGCAATACGCGCCAAGGTATCGCCTTTTTTAACGCGATAGTATCCCGGTGGCGCTGGCTCATAAACAGTAGACCCACCTGAACGATCGGTCACGCTGGCTGGTTTTGTCCGCGGAGAAGAACATCCAGCGATACACACCATGAGTATGGTTACGACTGCAATCAGTGCACTTTTAGATAAATGGTTCATGAATAGGAATGGGGAGCGAATGTTCATACTACCCCTGATTGTAAGGGGACAAAAAAGACCTCGTCCAGGACGGTTCTTTGGTAGCGTTGAGAGCTCATTCTTTCAACCATGACCAATTGCTGCTCTTTCTCGTTCTTGGCAACAGGCGCCACCAAGCGACCCCCTATAGCCAACTGATCAAGTAAAGCATCCGGAATACCCAATCCAGCTGCCGCGAGAATAATGCCATCAAACGGAGCTGCTTGAGGCAACCCTAGGATGCCATCACCATAGATGAGACGTAAATTATTAATCCGAAATGGGCGCAACTTTGCTCTTGCCATATCGTGTAGGGGACGAATACGCTCGATTGAGTAAACCTCATCTGCTAACAAACTCAACACAGCTGCTTGATATCCACAACCCGTGCCAATCTCCAACACCTTCCCTAAAGAGTGTTTCGGTTTGTGCAATAACTCGATCATGCGCGCCACCACTGATGGCTTTGAAATGGTTTGCTCATGCCCAATCGGTAGTGCTGTATCTTCATACGCTTGTGCATGCAGCCCTGCATCCATAAATGCATGACGCGGTACAGTGGCAATGGCTTCTAACGTTTTGCCATGCTTCACACCACTAGCATGCACCTTGCCTGCTAGCGCCTGACGATAGGCAGCAAAACGCTCAGTGGGTGCCTTCAACCGCGATCCCACCCATTGGCACGCATTGCAGCCAAGCGTGCGTGATGACTTAAATCGAGTTGCATGGGCGTAATCGAGATACATCCCTCATCAATCGCATGAAAATCGGTACCCTCAGAGTTGTCTTTGACATTACCTGCCGCGCCAATCCAATAAATCTTGTCGCCACGCGGGCTGTCTTGCACCACGACTGGTTGTGAATGATGGCGATTACCCAAACGAGTAACACGCCAGCGATATAAGTCAGCATAAGGACGATTTGGAATATTCACATTGAGCAAAGTCGCTATGCCATCAGTATGATTTTTGCTCAAACTTGAGACCAGCATCTGCGCCACGATGTCATGCGCCGCCTTCGCCGCATCTTCAACACGATTCCAGCCGCGATCGATTTGGGAAAAAGCAATACCAGGAACCCCAAACATCACACCCTCAATAGCTGCAGCTACGGTACCGGAATACAAAACATCCTCACCCATATTCTCGCCTTGATTAATACCCGAAATCACCAAGTCAGGTTTTTCATCTAAAAATCCCGTCATAGCTACGTGTACACAATCGGTTGGCGTTCCGTTAATAAAGAAAAATCCATCCCGCTCCCCATCGGCAACTCGATGGATCGAGAGTGGTCTTGAAAGAGTAAGTGAGTTTGAAGCACCACTATGATTCTGCTCTGGCGCAATCACAGTGACACGCCCCAAGGGACGCACTGCATTGACCAATGCCAAAATACCAGGCGCCAAATAACCATCATCGTTTGATACCAAAATGTGCGGTTGACGATTACTCATGAATTCATTTTTCCTGGATATTGATCTACTTAGTTAAATATGACTAGGTTTAGCTTGGTTTAATTCACGGCCTCTAAACCAACCATAAATCACGGGCAATACTAAAAGTGTTAGCACGGTAGTAGTCACCATTCCGCCCACGATCACCAAAGCCAATGGGCGTTGTGCCTCAGAACCGATCGAATGGGACAAGGCAGCAGGCAACAATCCCAAGCCAGAAAGCGCAGCGGTCATCAATACAGGACGTACACGTAAAGAGGCGCCCTCAACCATGATGTCCTTCATTTGACCATGCTCAGTTGCAGCGGTTTTATTAATAAAGGATATGAGAATCACACCATCTTGAATGGCAATACCAAAGAGCGATAAGAAGCCAAAGAATGCGGAGATACTTAATGTCTCCCCCGCCAAATGCAATGCAATGACTCCACCAATCGCTGCAAATGGCACATTGATCATGACAATAAATGCGTCTCTAAAATTACCAAATGCGCTGACCAATAGCAAAAAGATGCCCATTAATGCTAAGGGCACGATGACCATGAGTTTCTTTTGCGCCTGCTTCATTTGATTGAACTGACCGTCCCAACTAATGGAATAGTTAGGCGGCAATGTAATGTTTTTCTCAACCAAGAATTGTGCATCTTCCACCGCACTACCTAAGTCGCGATTACGCACGCTAAATTTGATCGCAATATAGCGTTTACCGGCTTCGCGATAAATAAAGAATGGGCCATCAGTTAGCTGTACGTCAGCCACCATAGCAAGTGGCACTTTTTTGCCATCGGGCGAATCTACTAATAGACTTTGTATGTCAGCCACATCATTACGACTTCCTTCGTTTAGGCGGACTGCTATACCAAAGGTTTTTTCGTCTTCCAGTAAGTTGGTAACAGCCGCGCCACCAATCGCATTTGCTACAACCGTTTGGATATCGTTCACATTAATGTTGTAGCGGGATGCGCGCTCGCGATCAATCTGGATATTGAGAGTAGGTTGACCGAGTTCTTTCAAAATTCCCTCATCCGCAACGCCGCGTACTTTTTGTAATTGCGCAATGACTTCGTGCGCCTTTTGATCTAACACTTCTAAATCCGTACCGTAAATCTTGACGGAATTCTCACCTTTCACGCCAGAGAGAGCCTCGTTAACGTTATCTTGAATATATTGCGAGAAGCTATAGGTGACACCTGGAATCTTATTGAGTTCTGCTTCAAGATGTGCAATCAAGTCCTTCTTGGACGATCCTCGCGGCATATTCTCTGGACTCTTTAAATAGAGGCCATACTCTTGGTTAAACACTCCGGTTGAATCGGTTCCATCATCTGGGCGACCAATTTGCGCAGCAACTTTTTCAATCTCAGGCTGCTTCATAAAAGTTTCACGCAATTGATTGGCGATCTTGACTGAATAATCCAAATCCACCGTATTGGGCAGTGTGACCCGCAACCAAATATTGTTCTCTTCCAATGTAGGTAAGAATGCAGTACCTAAGCGAGTCATGCTGAGTAAAGTCAAACCCAAGACAAAGACAGCGACTGAAAATACAGTTAACGGACGATCCATCCATCTTCTCAGTAATGGCTTATAACTTTCCAAAATCTTGGTAATAAATGACGGTGGTTTGTGATGCAGATGCTCGCCAAAGACCAAAGAGATCATGGCGGGCAAGAATGTCAAACTAAGCACCATGGCAGCAATCAACGCAAAGCCCATCGTAAAAGCCATCGGCTTAAAGATAATCCCCTCTACACCGCCCATAAAGAACAATGGAGAATAGGCAACAATGATGATGCCCGTGGAATAGACCATCGCGCGTTGCACCTCACTCGTTGCCAAGATGATGCTCTGATTTAAGCGCTTACCACCCTCTTCTAAGTGACGCATGACGTTCTCCGTCAATATCACTGCTGAATCCACAATGACGCCAAAGTCAATGGCGCCCAATGAAATTAAATTGGCTGGCACACTCCATAAATGCATCTGAATAAATGAGACGCATAAAGCCAAGGGGATCACGGCGGCAACTACTGCTGCCGCGCGAATGTTGCCCAAGAAGAAAAACAGCACTGCCAATACCAAAGAGATACCAAAGAACAGAGTGTGCTTTACGGTGCCAATCGTAATATCGAGCAGCACCTGACGATCATAGAAGGGCTTGACCTCGATGCCAGGGGGCAAAACATGTTTGTTAATATTTTCGACGGTATTACGTACGCGCGCCAATACCTCGGTAGCATTCTCGCCGCGACGTAAATACACAATACCTTCAACAGAGTCAGGGTTGTCATTAAATTGGAACATGCCCAGACGTGGAGCGTTACCAATGCGGACTGTCGCCACATCTCCGATCCGAATGGGCACGCCATTATTGTTAGCAATAACCACTTGTTTAATGTCTTCAATATTTTTTAGAAGACCTACTCCACGGACCACAAACTGTTGTTCACCGCTAGGCAATAATCCACCACCGGTATTGCTATTCGCATTAGTGAGCGCCAGAATTAACTCATTAATGGAGACGCCTTTCGCTTGCAAGCTCTCTGGACTCACAATCACTTGATATTGGCGCACTTTGCCGCCAAAAGAAGATACGTCTGCTACACCAGGAGTTTGCTTAAGCTCTTTGTATATCTCATAGTTCTGTAGCGTTTTCAGCAATTCAGAAGAGGCGTAATCTGAGCGCACTTCATACCGCATGATCTCGCCAGTGGCGTCAGAATCAGGACTAATACTCGATGTCACCCCTGGCGGAAAACTCACGTTTTGTAAGTTGGCAATAAATATCTGACGCGCTTTAAAAGGATCTGCCGACTCATTGAACTTGAGCGTGACCACTGATAATCCAAAAAGCGATACAGAACGGAACGCCTGTAAGCCCGGAATACCTGCAAGAGCATTCTCCACAGGAATGGTGACTTGTTGCTCCACCTCGGTAGTACTTCTGCCTGGCCATTGCGAAATGGCTTGAATCGTCAAAGGAGCCACCCCAGGATAAGGCTGAATGGGCAACTTGCTTAAGCTGAGCATACCCAAACCCAAAAGCACAATGGAAGCAAAAATCACGAGCACGCGCTTCTCAACTACCCCCCGAATGAAGGAGTTAAAGGCGCTCACTTAGTCCTCCTGCTTGGCAAAGCGATCATTGAGCAACACTGCTCCCTCTGCCAAAATGGTTGAACCAGGCTCAACACCCTCAGTAATGGCAAACATTTTGCTATTGAGGTCGTACCCTTTGACTGGCAAGCGTCGATAGACATCCTCACCAATTTTGATAATGACATAGCGCATTTCACGAATGCGCACCACTGCAGTTTGCGGAACGACAATGGCATCAGCCATACCGGTTGTCAATTTTGCCGATGCGAACATGTCTGGACGCAATAAGTCATCCGTATTTTCAATATCCGCACGAATCAACAATGCACGGGTTTGAGGATCAATCGTCGGGGCGACATAATTGGCATAAGCAACAAACTCTTTGTCTGGATACGCTTCAACATGGAGCACCATTTTTTGTCCCAGCTTGACATACCGGAAGTCCTGCTCAAAAACATTGCCCAAGAACCAAAGCTGCTTAGGATCGGCTAAGGTCGCTATGACATCACCTGAATTTAAAGCAGCTCCTGGCTCAACATTACGTTTAACCACAACACCTTTGAGTGGAGAACGCATGATCAAATTATTGGTCGTTTTACCCGTGGTCTCAATATTCTTAATGTCACCATCACTAGCGCCCAAATTTCTCATACGATGAGCAGCTGCTTCTTGTGTGATCTTGGCATCTCCCAATAAATCACGCATAGTGGTACTCACTTCTAGAGCTTTCACCATCTTGGATGACAACAAATATTCTTGCTGAGCAGAAATATATTCGGGGCTGTAGAGCTCTACCACGGGTGATCCCACATTCACCTCGGCGCCATCGAAAGCGTAAATACGCTCTACCCTGCCTGGCGCACGGGCTGACAACACTTTAGAACGCTCAGCATTAAACGCCAAGCGGCCAGGAAGCTTGATTTCAACTGGGACCTGCACTTTTTCTGCATTCTGGAATACATAAATCTCAGGATTGAGTTTCACGCCCTGAAGCTTGAGCTCCAATATGCCACTTTTAGCAACTTTGAGTGCTTTATCTGATGCCTCGATTTTGACGACGCGATTGACATTGGTAATGCGACCGACCACGATGCCAAATGACAAAATCGCAAATGCATAGGCAACCAAGCGGATACGATGGCGATTTTGTGGGCTAAGGTTCCAATACAAACCTCCTACACTTACAAGAACAATTTGCAAGCGGTGGCCGCCAAAATGCATCACTTTATGAATCACTGGCGATGCCTTAGCAGCAAAGGCTTTTAACAGAGTAAGAATTCGATCCTTCAAAACCGCTCCTTAAAAAGGTTCTTTACCAGCAGTCACGAGTAATGCGGCTTGTGCCTGCAATAAATTACTCTCAGCTTGTGCAAGTTGTAACTCAAGATTGCGCAATTGATTTTGCGCAATCAATAAATCATTAAAGCCCTGCCCTTTATTGGAATACTGAATCAATCCAATCCGATAAGCAGCATCCGCTTGGGGCACCTGACGGTCTCTCAAAAACTGCGCCTGATTTCTGGCTTGCTCATAAACAGCGTAAGCGCTATTGACTGCAAAAGCAATTTGTTGGCGCGTTGAAATCGTGCCTGCTTCTGCTGCAGCTTGCGCGCGGCGGGCCTGCTCTACGCCATATTTTTCTTTGGTAAAGAAATACAGCGGAATAATGATGTCAAACTCAAATTGATAAAACAAAGCGCCATTGTTGGCAGAAAAAGGTCCGCGTGGCGTATAGGATGAGCCAATTACCTGAAAGTCAGGCAAATAACCTTTCATCGCTAAATCCACCCCTTTACGCGCCGCTTCGAGATTCAATGCTGAGCTTTTGAGAGATGGGTGATTGGATTCCGCATAGTCTTCCAATTCTATGAGGCTAGGAATTCCCTTCATCGCCTGACTTGAATTGCCGCGTAGTACTAATTGCTCACGGGAATGTCGTCCAATTAAAGTATTAATGTTATTTAGCGAAACTCGAAGCTGACGTTCAACATTAAATTGGTCTGCCTGTGCGGCGCTTTGAGACACTTGTGCATTGAGATATTCAACATAAGCTGCGGTGTTATTTGCATAACGCGCTTTTGCGACATTTTTAATCATCTCTAGGCGCATCACGGATTCTTTGAGCACGGTCAGCTGCTTTTGCGCTGCTAGCGCGCTGTAATACAAGCTTGACAATTGGGCGCCTAATTGCAAATACGTAGATTCAGCTTGAGCAAGCAACCCTTCTGCATTGGTATTCGCTATTTCCGAGGCGAGACTTTTCTTTCCAGGAAATTTAAAGGGTTGTGCGAAAGAAATCGCATTATTACTACTGATGCCTTGTGGGTATTGCGCTGTGGGGGCATTTGCACCACCCAAGGCAAATGGCGAGTTCACCGGCATACCAGACCAAACTAAACCAACCTGCGGATTATCGGGTGCAGCAATTTGAGGAACTGTCGCTTTGGCAGACAGATAGGATTCACGCAAAGAGGCTAGCTGTGGATTATTGAGTTTGAGCTCATTCCACAATTGCCGCAGATCCATCTCTACAGACCCAGATGCAGCAGCCTTGACATAATGCTTAGGTGTATCTGCTTTTGTGACGGGCGCAAATAATTCAGATGCCTTGCTTGACGGGTTTTGCGCAACTTCCTGCGCGCTTAATTGCGCGCCAATTGAAGGCGGAGCGCTTAATGAAACATCATTTGTTTGAACAACAACACTCGCTGAAGGCGTAGTGTTTTGAGCTGGCTGCGCAATCACAGAAAAAGCAAAAGAAGCAAAGACAAAAAGGAAGATCCCTTTTAAGAAATTGGTTTTGCTAATTTTGCTTGTGCCGGAGATAAACAAAAGCGGCCGCCTCTAATCCAATAATGCTGTTTTTATAGCCCCAAATAGCATTTTTTATGTAATTAACGCCTTTTACAGGGGGTTTTCACGATTATAGGGGAGAAAAGGCAAATGTCTAATAAATAGCATTCCCTATCTCATTGATTCTAAAGACAATAATCAATTTGATTTAGCTTGCGCCCTTAAAACTCAGCATGAATTCGGAATGAGGCGATATTCACAGGTCCCCGAGCAGAGTTATAAGCTGGATTATTGATGTGCTGGAAGTTCACACCTAGCAGTACATTCTTTACCAAGAGCGCGTTGTAGTAGATCTCACCAATTCGCTCAGGACGATAGCTAATGGTCTGGCCTGGGCCCCTGTATGGAACAGAGGTATCGCCAATAAAGTAAGAAATGCCACCAGCCTGCAAATAATTTTTGCGATAGTTAGAAAGTCCATTTTGCATCACTGATATTCCAATACTGTCTCGGGGACGCGACCAACCTGTTCCGTTCATTCCCATACCAATAGAGATAGAGTTATCTGCTTCAGTAAACGACATCGTTTCAGTATGACCATCAGAGGTAAAGGCTCGGCCATAAATTCCTAAATCATTGGTTAATGCTTGTTCACCATGAATACCAATACCAGTTTTGTACTGATAGTTATTGCGTACATTGTTAATCGCTTGAGTGCCCTGCGCATTATTTGCAATCACATAATTGGTTGCATCAGCAAAGCGCGCTAACACCATTTTGTTGCGATTGGCTAAAACACTAACCTTTCCAGGCATATCTCCAATATTGTGTTGGCGCTCAATTTCTACTTGATCACCGTACGAGTTAAAGATTTGCCAATTAATGTCGCGTCCATTTGGGGTCTTTGGGGCAAGCATGCGTGATGCTCTCAATACCCAATTGCCCAAGTACCATTCGCCCGCTAAGCCCGTGCTGTATCCCCTTGAATCCGCAGCGTAATCATATGCCAGATAAGTCATATTGCCCCAGTTCATAAACTGAATGCGTGGGTCTTTAGCATATCGACTGTCATCAAAGATATCGAGCGTTGAAAATTGACCGGCCGTAATCACCACACGATTGCTACTCACCGTTTGTGAAATTTGATTGGCCTCATCTTCTAACAATACTGAACTGCCTTCTTGATTGATCGTCTGGCGCAAAAAAGCCCTTGCCGAATAAAAATTAGGAGTTGCACCTGAGACCTTGGTTGCTTCACCATTCGTAAAGCCGCCTAAACCCCCCAAGTCAGAGAAAGCTACACCAGACACGACTTCTGGATTGAAATAGATATCCGTATTTGGCGCAATGCGTGCACCCATGAACAATGTTCCGGACCATGTATAACTCATGGATTTGAGGGCACTCAAACTGTTTGGGCCGGAATAGGCAGCAGAAAAATTGTTATAGCGCTGATTAATGTAAGTAGTCTGTCCATGAAGATTGACTGGAATACCCCAAAGCTGACCCTCTGTAGGAAAACTTTCTATTGGAGTAGCAAATGTAGCAACCTGGTCGGAACCAGACCCTGCTTTCTGCGCATAAGCAGTAGCATTTAAAAAACTTAGCAGGAGAATGAGCAATAGTTTGCGAGTCATTCATGAATACCGATTAGTACGCCCCGCCATTCATTGACAGATTTAAGGCGTCAGATTGAAAGAAATCTTTAGCAACTCACAACCTGGGATTGAAGCCCAGCAGTGGTGCAGTCCAAATTATCCCCAAAAAAAAGGAATTTACCTAATGTTTATGACGTTGAAGTGACAAATTTGAATCAAAGAGGATAAAGGGGCCTGCTAGAGAGCATAAAAGAGCCGCTTAACCAAATAAATCACTATGACTACCCAAGCGAGCTAGTCGTAATGTTTGAGCGTCAGGCTTTTTGTAAATCAATAAGACATCGGGTTTTATATGACATTCGCGATACCCAATCCAATCCCCAATCAAATCATGATCCCTTAGATGAGTCGGCAATGTCTTATCAAATACCAATAAGTCAATCACCGCCAATAAGCGACGGTTAATATTATTTTTATGTCTTGGATTTGAATTGATGCGCTTGAAGTCTTTTTTAAATGCTGAAGATCTTTCAATCTCCCGCATGCAAATCTTCCATCAGTGCTTTGCTTGTTTTAAAACGCTTACCTTTTCCAGCCTCAAGCTCTGCTATCGCCTTTTTAGTTCTAGCATTAGGAACCTTCACATCAAAAGGTAATTGCTTTTCATTGGCTATGCGCAACATCAGCATGCGAATGGCGTCTGAAATAGACAAACCCATAGCCTCCAACGCATCTGATGCCTTGTTTTTTGTTGCCATATCTATTCTGGCTCTTACGTAGGTATCTGCAATCGTCATGCACTTTCCCTCATATTGGAAATATTGAAAAGCACTTTTTGTAGTCTTATTGTGACTACATTTTATCATAGAATGGGCAATAAAAAAGGGGCTTTTATACCCCTTATGGCGACTTAGCTTGTAATAAATGGTTGATTTAGCGTCGATCCATCAAGGCTCTAGCTAAGGTACCGGCATCGACATACTCAAGCTCACCGCCAACAGGAATTCCCCGCGCAATGCGAGTGACCTTAATGCCTTTGGCTTTGAGTACTTCGCCGATGTAATGTGCAGTCGCTTCACCTTCGCTAGTGAAGTTGGTGGCTAACACAACCTCCCGAATCGGCACACCTGTATCAGGATTTTCAATACGTGTCAGCAAGCGATCGAAATGGATTTCATTAGGGCCCATACCATCGAGTGGTGAGATGCGACCCATGAGAACAAAATAATTGCCTTTAAAGCTCAAGGTTTGTTCAATCATCACTTGATCAGCAGGTGTCTCCACAATACAAAGTAATGAAGGATCACGACGCTCATCGGCGCAGGTACTACAGATCTGCGTCTCAGAAAAAGTATTGCAGCGTGCACAGTGGCCCACGGTCTCCACTGCTTCGCCAAGTGACTGGGCGAGTACCGCTGCACCATTGCGGTCATGTTGCAATAAATAGAAAGCCATGCGCTGTGCAGACTTAGGACCTACGCCAGGCAAAACACGCAAGGCTTCGATTAATCGACCAAGCGCATCTTGAGGTGCTTCATGACGTGCCATGAATGATGACTAACGATGATTCTGAATTAGAAAGGTAACTTAAAGCCAGGAGGCATAGGCATACCTGCGGTGGCGCCCGACATTAACTGCGCACTTGCAGCCTCAACTTGCTTAAACGCTTCTGTATAAGCAGTCACAATCAGGTCTTCCAACATCTCGCGATCATCCATTGCGCCTGGGTCAATTTGCACGCGCTTGAGCTCATACTTTCCAGAGATCGTGACCTTTACTAAGCCACCTGCAGCTTGGCCTGTTACTTCTAGTGCGGTTAACTGCTCTTGCGCAGCTTTCATCTTCTCTTGCATCTGCTGAGCCTGCTTCATGAGGCCAGCCAGTCCACCTTTCATCATCGCTTAATTTCCTTAGTGCTTATGAATATTGAATAACAGAGTCAGCATCACAATGGTTTTACTGAACCACCAACCACTTTGGCGCCAAACTCCTTTTCTAATTGCTGAATAAATGGGTCAGCAGCAATCAATTGCTCGGCATTTAACCGTTTCTCTTGATGAATCTGCGCATCAACCTTGGCCACCGTCTTACCTTCTACCTCGCCCTTTTCTACTACGAGCTTCACGGGTTTGCCAAAATGGTTGGTTAAGGCTTCAGCTAAACGGGCAACGGATGACTCAGATGCTAATTGCGGCATGGGGGTCACGATGGTTGCTTTCACGCCTGTCGCAGAATCATTCCAATCTTGTAGCTCTGTTTGATGCGCTAACTGTTGTACCAAACCCCGCACAGGTAATTGGCGCATTAAGCCATGCCAGTCAGGACGATCAATGGGTCCAGCAGTTCCAGTATTGGTGGGTGCTGGTGCAGCAGCGGAAGTCGTTTTCGCTGCCGGTGTTGCCGATGGAGCAGTTGAGGGGCCTGCTGATCGATTGGCTGGGCGCGCGGAATTGACTGGCGGAGCAGATGGAGTTGGCGCAGAACTGCCACCGCTTCCAGGACGAAACGCTAACATCCGCAGAAGCGTCATGGCAAAACCGGTTTGCTCATCAGGCGCTAGCGATAAATCTGGGCGACTAGTAATCGTAATTTGATAAAAGAGTTGCGCCTCTTCCTTAGATAGTTGACTTGCAAGGCGACGAATCTCCCCTGCTTCTGGCCAATCATCTAAAACGGATTCAGGAACAACCTGTGCGGCTGCAATCTTTTGTAACAAACTGGATAAATCTTGCAGCGCTAATGAGAACGACATACTACGCTCTCCCATTTCATTAGCCACAGCTAATAGGCTCGCGCCATCTTTGGCGATCAAGCAATCTAGAATGCGCACTAAATAGGCATCATCTAATGTACCCAACATGCCACGTACAGATTCTTCGGTCACTTTTCCGGCGGCATAGGCAATCGCTTGGTCAGTGAGAGAAAGTGCGTCACGCATAGAGCCTTGGGCTGCTTTTGCTAAGACACGCAATGCATTAACTTCATAATCCACTTTTTCTGCGGCCAGGACCTTCTCCAAGTGCTCAACGATAAGAGGCACAGGCATTTGCTTGAGATTGAACTGCAAGCAACGGGACAAAATGGTGACCGGAATCTTTTGTGGATCAGTGGTCGCAAGAATAAATTTCACGTGCTCTGGAGGCTCTTCCAGAGTTTTGAGCATGGCATTAAATGCATGATTGGTGAGCATATGTACTTCGTCAATCATGTATACCTTATAGCGACCATTGCTGGGAGCGTATGCCGCTTTTTCTAACAATGCAGCAATATCATCCACACCGCGATTACTTGCTGCGTCCATCTCAATGTAGTCAACAAAGCGACCTGCATCAATTTCCATGCACGCTGGACATTTTCCACAAGGCTCTGAAGTCATCTTGCCTGAACCATCCGGCCCAGTGCAATTAAGTGCTTTGGCCATAATGCGAGAAATCGTCGTCTTACCCACTCCGCGAGTACCAGTAAATAACCAGGCATGATGTAAGCGACCTTGGTCTAAAGCATGGGTTAAGGCCTTAACCACATGGTCTTGTCCAATTAACTCAGAGAATGTTTTAGGGCGCCACGAGCGGGCTAATGCTAAAGCGGTCATAACTTCCATTCTAACAAGCTAAAATGGAATTGGACGGGCCTCCCCGCATGGTGGGTTGGATAACCTGGTCAGGTCGGGAACGAAGCAGCCAAACCCAATTTCTGCCAGTGCCGGGGGTCGGGCTCGTCCACCCCACATCAAAATTTCAGAAAATCTTCAGAATTCTGAAAATTCCCCAAATCATCCAAATGATTGCCAGAACTAAGATAGTTCGAGCATCTAGCTGAATCCTGAATAGTTGTAAATGCTTATGGGAACACTCAATAGAAACTCGCAAGGCCGATCTCCCTATATAGACAGCAGAAAGATTCAGCGTATAAATTTGCGTGTTAAATAAGTAGAGTCTGAAGATGAATTAAATGTAGGAAAAAATTTTCTTCCCTACATTTTTAATTTAGACTAAAGCTACTCAATCCACTGTAATCTTTGCCTTCTCAACTACTTTGCCCCAGCGGTTTTGTTCAGATTTAATGAAGGCGCCAAATTGATCAGGCGTATCTCCAACCAATACCGCGCCATCTTCCAACATCCTCTTCGAGTCTTCTTTTGATTTGAGGGATTTCGCAATTTCTTTTTGTAAGCGATCAATAATCGGTTGCGGAGTTCCTGCCGGAACCATAATTCCATACCACTGAGAGGTTTCAAAACCTTTGTAGCCTGACTCAGATAATGTTGGGACATTCGGCAGTGCCTTGGAGCGCTCTGCTGAGCCTACTGCCAATGGCCTTAGTGTGCCACCTTTGATTTGTCCCATGAGTGAAGGCAAACCATTAAATGTTGCTTGAATTTGACCGCCAATTAGATCTGTGAGCATGGGACCAGATCCTTTGTATGGCACATGCACTAAATCAATACCCGCTTCAGAAGAAAAATATTCCATTGCCAAGTGCCCTGCACTGCCATTACCTGCAGAGCCATAATTAATTTTTCCTGGATTCTTTTTAGCGTCAGCGATTAAATCTCCCAAAGTTTTGTAATTACTTTTTTCACTAACAGCAATCACATTGGGGACTTTTGCTACAAGCGTGACCGGAGCAAAATCTTTATTAGGATCGTATGGCAATTTTTTGCCAAATAACGCTGGGTTTACAGCTAACGTGCCAACGTGTCCAAGAATCAATGTATAACCATCTGGGTTGGCGCGTTTTACTTCTTCCATGGCGATATTACCTGCGCCGCCTGGTTTGTTATCCACATAAACTGATTGACCTAAGCTTGTGCTCAAACTATTGGCTACTGAACGTGCCACGATTTCTGATGTGCCACCGGTTGCAAACGGCACCACCAAGCGAATCGATTTTTCTGGGTAAGCAGAGTATGCCAATGAAGGACAAACAAATGCGATTGCAATTGTGAGTTTTTTTAATGTATTCATCATATTTTTTGTCACCTATTGTTGTAATGCTTTTTTATGTCTTTGCCGAGCAACCTCTTGGAGTCTCTGGCAATCAGGGTTTAGGGTCCCATCTTCATTGAGTATATTGAATTCTCGACAAGGACTCGGGCGATTTTCGTAGATAGAGCAGCGCCATCCTTCTTCTTGTGTGTGTTTGAGCGCAATGCAGGGGGTCCCACCCTTCTCAGTGCCTTTCATGCAGGCAAGGTAATCCGTTAATTTCGCAGTGAGTTCTGGTGGCACCACTCCAACACCGTTCCCCGCAATCTCTCCGTGATAAAAACTCACCCGAAAGTGCTGACAGCACTGCCCGCAGTCAAAGCAAGGATTATTCATGGCTGATACTGAAGCTGATGCCTTGTAATCCTATATAGAAGATCAATGTGGCTTATGAGCTACTGCTACGATCTTTTCTGTATAAGCAATTGCCAGTGCCGACAATACAAAAGTAATATGAATGAGTGTTTGCCACATCAGCGTTTTCTCATCATATGAGGCGGCATTAATAAATGTCTTTAGCAAATGAATTGAAGAAATACCAATAATGGCTGTTGCTAGCTTGACCTTCAATACGCCAGCGTTGACATGAGATAGCCATTCAGGTTGATCAGGATGATTCTCTAGCTCTAAGCGTGATACGAAAGTTTCCCATCCGCCTACGATCACCATGACCAGCAAATTAGAGATCATGACCACATCAATCAAACCCAAGACGATTAACATTAAGGCGGTCTCTGTCATGGTCTTATTGGCCATCATCTGAATCAGATGAACGAGTTCTACCCAGAACTGCCAAACATAGACACCCTGGGCCACTATCAGGCCAATATATAAAGGCGCCTGTAACCAGCGGGACATAAAGATCCAGCGCGGCAAAGGACGCAATTTTTTATCTAAATAGGTTTGCTTGTCTTGATTCATAGGCCAATATTAACCAGTTTTGGTTGCAATAAAAGACCTAGCAAGCTGAAGGGTAATTCTGCGGGGTATTGATCATCAGCCCTGACTAGGGAATAAAGAATCCGTGATTTCTTCATTCCCCATCTTGGCCTTACTGCAAACTTTTACAGCAATTACTGATAATCCCGATGAAATATGTCTCGTGAGGCACTTTCATGACGCTGAGTATTTTTCAATACTGCGCAATAGGACAGAACCATAATGACTGCTAATGAAATGCCATTGAAGTTGTTCATCAAGTTGCTAATGGTGTTCATGTGTTTTCTCCTTAATTTGCTACGATGGATTCAGGTTAGTGGGTCAAAAGCTCACAAAATGAGCTTGTAAAAAATAGTGGGGTTTTATCTTCTTTTTTCATCTCGCCTACCTTGCTATCGGCAATTCATCCCACTGAGTGGTGTAGTTAGGTGATCTATTGTTTGAGCGCATTTGCCATACTTGCTTAGTGTGATGAGTGCCGGCCGCTGCCGAACGAATTACCGCATTACCAAAGCGCGTGTTGATCGCATCCACCGCTTTCATGAGGCTTGCGGACTTCCCCTTGCTTTGCACGTCCTCAAAGAGCGATTGCTGCATAGTTGGCTTATCACTAATTAAATTGAGAATGACGCCGGCTTTCTTGTAACGAAAATGTGGCTGATAAATGCGCTGCAGTCCTGCGAGCGCTGCATTAGTGAGTGTGAGCGTATTGTCTGTAGCCTCTGCCAGCGGAATGGTGATGCTTTGATGATGCTGTGGCTCGTTTTGCTTAAATGGGTTTGTTTGAATAAATACCGTAAGCGCACCCGTTACGCCATCTTGGCTTCGTAATTTCTCTGCCGCTCGCGCTGCATGCGTAGCGACTGACTGGGCCAGCTCTGTCTGACTGGTCACTAACTTACCAAAACTACGAGAAGCAATGATTTGCTGTTTAGCAGGGGTTACCTCTTCCAACTTCAAACATGAAACGCCGCGCAACTCGTAGCACAAACGCTCCATGACCACGCCAAATTGCTGGCGCATTGCTTGCGGTGAAGTCTGCAAAAGATCAAATACGCTTTGGATCTTTTGTACTTTGAGTTTTTTAGCAATTTGCCTGCCAATACCCCATACCTCACCAACTTCAGTCTCACTCATCCATTGATAAAGCGCTTCTCTACTCATCGCATTCACATCACATACCCCAGAAAATTGGGGATGCTTTTTTGCGAGATGATTAGCAAACTTTGCTAAAGTTTTGCTCGCACCAATACCAACGCATACCGGCAGGCCTGTAGTCTCTTTTACTGCCTGCTTCACCTGCCTTCCAAAATCCACCGTGTCACGGTATTGCTTTAAGACAGTTTCAATTTGTAAAAAGCTTTCATCGATGCTGTAGATCTCTAAATTGGGTGTAAAGCCACGCAATACCTGGACTACCCGGTTACTCATATCTCCATAGAGGGTGTAGTTTGAGGAGTAAGCAGTAATGCCATGTTGCTTAGCAAGATCCTGAATCTGAAACCAGGGCGTGCCCATCTTGACACCGAGCGCTTTCACTTCTGCGCTCCGCGCTACCGCACAACCATCGTTATTCGATAGCACCACCATGGGCACTTGTTCTAACTTCGGCTGAAATACTCGCTCACAAGAGACGTAAAAATTATTGACGTCGACCAAAGCAAATAAAGAAGGTGAAGATGGCGCGCTCATAATTTTTCACCTTTGCTATACCTAGTACTTGCGCTGCTGTACTTACGCACTACCCCAACTACCACGCCCCAAATTTGTAATTCATGGCCTTCACTAAAGGTGATGGGTTGATAGTGGGGATTTTCTGGTTGCAACTCAATGCGGCCACGCAATTGATAGAGTCGCTTGATGGTGTACTCACCATCAACGACCGCGACGACAATATCTTTATGTTTGGGCTTGAGCGCCTTATCAACCACCACTTTGTCGCCATCACAAATACCTGCGCCCAACATAGAATCCCCTTTTACGGTGAACATAAAAGTCGCTGGCTTGTTTTGTACGAGATAGTGGTTTAAGTCCAAACCCTCTTCCGCGTAATCGGCCGCTGGACTCGGAAATCCAGCAGAGATGCGGTGACTCAAGAGCTTGAGCTCATAGGCAGCAAAATGGCCTGCCAAGGCTTGTGGTGCCTGACTCAGTGTCGTTTTAGAAGAAATAGTTACTTGCGTCATAGTGATTAATATACTGTATGTTTATACAGTATATATAAAAACCTCAAAAATGCGCTTATTTTTGTTGTTTTTGAGCTTATTGCTCAAAATTTAGGCAACAAAAAACCACCCGCAGGTGGTTTCAATAGACCCTCTAGATAAGGGAATTAGGCTCTAGCAAAAAGCAAATGCAAGTAATGCGGGGTCATCCAAAAACGCATTCGACAAATACACACTCACGCGAAATAGCCATGGGTGAATTGTCTCAGTGATTTCAGAAAAATATTGCATGGGGCTAGTTTAACTGCGAATATTTTCTAGCCCCACTTTTTTCTTCATTACACATCACTCATAAAGTCACCACCGCCATCATCCCAAGAGCTCGCACCACCATCATCCCAAGAGCTCGCATCATTGATACCAAAGTTGGGATCTAACGAAGTTGGGCCGCCCACTTGAGTGAGATTGGGATTTGCATTGGTGTGCCCGCTATCATGGCCGCCCATCAAACTATTTGCCAAAGCTTGACCAGCAACCATACCGGCACCTAAAGCAGCACCCGTTGCTAAGCTACCCATCAGGCCGCTACCCATACCACCTGCTGCTGGAGCACCAGGATATCCAGGAGGAGTACCAGCAGGGCCGCCAGGTGTACCGGGATAGCCTGCACGAGGTGCGTTATAGACTTCAACTGCATCGGCTTTGCGACGTCGCATCACAATGATGATGCCCACCACCAAGATTGCAATCAAACCCCAAAAGAGTGGATTACTAAATATCGAACTTGGATTAGCTACTGGGCCTACTGCTCCACTAGATAATTGCATCTGCAGTTTTTGCACAGATTCAGCTTGAGCAAATGGCAACCCTGGCGCAAGATTTTGCGCTTTCAGAAAATGGTTGCGGGCAGCTTCTAACTTCCCTTCTTTGACATACAGCTCTGCCGCTACATAATGCGCCTTGGCGCTATTAGGATGATTTTGTAATACTTCTTTCATCATGGCATCTGCTTTTGCTAGCTGCCCAGATTGCACTGCTTGGTATACCTCTGGCAATGTTGCTTCGGCAAAAACAGCATTGCTAGTAAACAATACTGCTGCTGCGCATATGCCAGCTAATACATTCATTACGTTACGCATTTTCATCATGACTCCTTGTGAAATATTTCACGACGATTTTTATTATCGCTAGTTTAGGTATTTTTGCTATTCCCCAGCTATATGGGGGCTTTTAGGGGGAATTCAAGGTGGCTGTAATTAGCCAATTTGATGAATCTTGCCCCTTGACGAGATTAAATAGGCCTTATTGGGCTTATCTTTGCGAATGCGACTGAGCTCAGCTTGGTAATTTTGTAGTTGCTCACGGTATTTTTCATACTGCTCACTTCCCACCTCGGGAATAGTTAACTTGTAATCAAGGATAGCAATATGGTCCTCTAGCTCGACTAAGCGGTCTATGCGATAACTCTTGCCTGCTGAACTAGCAATATCCAACTCATTCCATGCGGCGATCCACTGACCGGAGGTGAGATAGGGTTTGAGCTCTGCTGACCCCAATACGGTTTGCACGCGCTCGAGCACTTGTGCAGCATGCGATTGATCTACGCCGAGCCAATTCATCACCTCTTGTTCAGTCGGCATTTGCGCTGCTTGTGGTTTAGTAGAGTCGGCAGTCACAAACTCGAGCAACTTATGAAAGTGCACACCCTCATCCAAGATTTCAGGATCGGGCTCTTGTATTTGCTCACTTTCGCCAGAAAAGACCTCAACGGTGATGCCGCTTTCTATGTCATGTAGTAATTGAGCCTGACTCTCTTGCGCAGGTCTCCACGCCAAAACAAAATCATCAACTGCACTTTCTGACGCATTGGTTACTCGTTGAGAAATGTCTTTTGGCTTACTCACCGAATCTTGACTCAGCTGATATATAGGTATTTCAGCGGTACTGGCCTTACCGTACCAAGATGTTTTATCGAAACCATCGGGATTATTCTTCGTAGGCTTCTGAGCATCACCGCTAATCCAAAGACCCTGGCGAGCACGCGTCATCGCCACGTAGAGCAAGTTCCAATTTTCATTCTCCCCAATTCGTCTTTCCTCATCATTGATTTCAATACGTGGACTAGTTAATGTTTTAGAGGTGAAAAGGGAGAGATGGGAAGGACTCTCTCTTTCGGGGGACCAATCAATCAAGACGCCGCTATAGTCCACATTTGTATCGGTATTGTTTGCATCCAGGATGATAACGAAGGGAGATTCCAAGCCTTTTGCCCCATGAATCGTCATCAAGCGTACGCGCTTATGACGATCCTCTTCTGACATTTCGTTTTCATCATCAATATCAACCAGGTTGTCATCACTTGCAACATCAACATCACCCTCATCAGGCGTTTCATCGTCATCGCCACGACGCTTGGCATTAATTTCCTGAATGAAGCGACTTAAACTCGGGTATTGACCGCCATCTTGATTGAGTGCTACCTCCAAGAAAGCATCTAAGTTTGCCAATACTTGTGGACGATCAATTTCCTGACAAACGATAGCGTACTTAATACGCACGTCTCCTTCTTGATAAATACGGTCTAATAAATCATGCACTGGTAAGCGCTCGCCAAGAAGATGCCAGTGATGAAGATAGCGTGCAGCCACCTGCAATTTAGAATCCTGACTATCTTGTAAGGCATCCCACCAAGAACGATATTGACCAGAGGTCATAGCAACCGCAAGCTGCTGCATTTGCTTTTCAGAAAATCCAAAAATCGGGCTACGCAAAACTTGCGCTAATGGCAAATCATGGCGAGGTGTGACGAGAACCGTCAACAAGGCGATAAGATCATCAATCTCAAGAGTATTTAGCAGACCGCCCAAACGTGAACTCTCATACGCTAGATCCGCTTCACGCAGAGCTCTCTCATACTGCGTCAGATATTTACGACGTTTAACCAGCAATAAAAAATCGCTTGCCCGAGGAGTACGCCAAACTTCTTTTCCATCCTCTTTATCCGCCACTTTGCGAGTAGCCATCACTTCCTTAATTAGCCGAGCAACATATTCACCCTCTTTCTGTCGCTGAACTACGGCAACAGTCTCGCTAGTGTCAGTAATCGCTTCATCAAAAGCGCTGCCCTTTCTTGCCTCATCCGCTTTTTCTGCATACTGCATCAAAGGCAGTAAGTAAACCTCCCCTTCATTTGCATATACACCTGCAGGCATATTGCTCTTAGGGCTTGCCCACAGCGTTTCTTGCTTAGTAAATGGATACTCAGGGGGAACTTGCTCTCCAGTGAAGATTTTATTCACCGCTTTATTGATTTGCGGAGCATTACGCCGGGTTGTGTTTTGCTCAATGTAAGCAGCGCCTAGGTTCTGATGCAAAAATGCGCTTGCGCTGACAAACAATCTTGGATCGGCTCGACGAAACCGATAAATGGATTGCTTTGGATCGCCAACAATAAATACCTTGGGCTTTTCATCTCCCTCGCTATATCCAGCTAACCATGCTCGCAAGATTTGCCATTGCAATGGATTAGTATCTTGAAATTCATCAACTAATATTTGCTTGTATTTGGCATCTAATCTTGCCTGCAAGTAGGCAGCATTGGCCGAGTCATTCATCAACACACTCACGCCAATCTCCAAATCGTCAAAATCTCGCACGCGCATATTTTCTTTTACGGCATTAGCATGCGCCATCATGGATTGATTAAGCGCAAACCATGCTTCATTCATTTCATATACATCTTGCTCGGCCTGCCAAAAGAGGTAATTTTCAAAGGCATGCCCCCAGGCCTGTTTGATGGCAATAAACTCCTCAATTCGATGCGCCTCGCCAAGCTTCTCGAGATATTTTTTCGCCTCTCCCAAAGCCTTATTATTATTGCTACGAAATTTAGGGTCATCTTTAGTTAAGAAAGTAGTTTGGAAAACGCCAGCCACCTCCATAACATCGCCGCCATACTTCTTGCAGGCAATTGCAGGTCGCAGATATTCCAATAAATCACTATCTTGAGTGCTACTGTTTACAAAGCATCTCTCCAAAAATTCCAAATCTGCTAATGCATTTGGCGCATTCCATAGTGCTAACAGTGGATTGGCCAAATGCAGTTTGTGTAGCATTTCCTTAAGGCGTTCGATGGGTTTGATTTGAGCTCGCTCGCACTCTTTTGCAAAAAAAGTCCAGGCGCCTCGTTGCTTGAAGAGGCTGCCTCTTCCCATCAATATTTTTTGCGTTTCATGTGAACCGAGCTTCTTTAGTAAAACGTCGTAATGCGCCTTATGCTCGGGCGTGAGATCACCCCACCAATCATCCAAGCATTCTTCCTGTAAACGCTTCGCATCCTCACGCAACATCAACCCAGGTTGAACACCCAAAGATACCGGTGCCGCGCCCAATAATTTGCCAAACCAACCATGAAAAGTATCGATCACAATGGGCTGAGGACTCGCCAGTACCTGCTCAAACAATATACGAGCTTTAGGCAACGCTTGTTTTGCTTGCTCTGGATCCATGCCTCGCATGACGAGCTCTTTCGTAAGAGCATCATCTTCCGCTTTTGAGAATTGCTCTAACACTTCATACAAACGATCACGCATCTCTTGGGCAGCTTTGCGTGTAAAGGTAAGTGCAAGAATTTCTTGTGGCTTTACGTCCGCTAACAAAAGACGCACCATACGCGCAACTAACAACCAGGTCTTTCCACTTCCGGCACAGGCGGAAACAATGACCGATCGCTGAGGATCGCACGCGAGCTTTTCTGAATAGGGTTGCTTTTCTGGAAGCATGCTGTTTAGCTCGCTCATCTGATAGCTCACCAGATACCCTTTCTGCATATACCGCGGGCCTCACAGTATTGGCAAACGCCCTCAGGCGCAAAAGCCGGCATGGGTTTTTGAGCCCAAAGCTGCTCAACATCATCAGTAATTTGTTCTGTGAACTGATTAAGCAAAGCAGGGACATCCCCCACCTCTTGAGAGCGCACTGCATTTTGCTCACCCTTTGATAGATCAGCTTTTAAAGCAACCCATTCAGCCTGACGCACCTGATGACCCGCCAATTTATGATTTTCCTGATCTTCATTGGCAGCCCGAGCATAGATTAATAGCTGCGGATCATCCAATAAATGATCGGAACGCACCTTCACACGTTCAAAGCGTTGGTTTTTGTAATCGATTACTGAAGCAATTCTGGCATTATCTGTTTGGACATCAAAGCGATCCGCAAAACCCTCAATGCGAATGGTTTTGCGATGACCCTGATTGTCTTGAAATGGCAATTCAAACCCCACTTTGACTTCACCGTCAAAGTACTCCCATCCAGCAAGCTCTCGTTGTAATTGCCAATCAATAAAACTTGGGATTTGTTTTTGCCAATCCCTTAACGTGCCCATTACCCTGGCATCGCCCTCGATTAACGGAGAAAACTCTTGCTCCGAATAGATGTAGAGATTCTTCTCC
Source organism: Polynucleobacter sp. (assembly GCF_018500155.2). Lineage (GTDB taxonomy): Bacteria > Pseudomonadota > Gammaproteobacteria > Burkholderiales > Burkholderiaceae > Polynucleobacter. The sequence continues at coordinate 4,390 of NZ_JAHBAK020000036.1, read as the reverse complement.
ATCCAGACACGTCGTTGATTTTGATCGGCCTTAATTGCAGGATTTGTATGCTCATATGTTTTGAGTGCCTGGTAAAAGCGCTTAAGTAGTTTATGCAAGGTCTGCCCAGCCAAGGAGGCGTCAAAACCTTCATCAAACTCCTTATTTTTACGAATTCCCAACAGACTGCGAACGTAATAGCGATAAGGACAATCTCGCAAAGCTTTATAGGCGCTCGGACTCATGGACAATGGCATCGGCAATGCTTCTTCAAATTTCGCCACCGCCATACTCATTGGCTTGGCGGCGAAGAAACGTTGATGCGTTTGCGCAGGAATAGCCTCCCAGCCAATCTGATTTTGTAGGCGCTGGATCCAAGCAGATGGTCGCAACGGCTCGCCATTATTGCTCTTACTTTGCCAAAGTAGATCGACACTAGCGCAAGAAATCAATAGTTGCGAAAGATCTCTAGCTTGCTGAATGAACTGCATTGCAATCGTTGAACTTTTTAAAAGTTGACTGAGCGCATCAGAGAAAAATAATGGTTGCTCTGAATATGCAGGTAACTGCTGCTCATCACAACCCACTACTACGACTGCATCAAAATCACGCATACGAGTAGAGCTTAAGGGCAAGATACTTAGGGTCGCTTTTGCTTCTTTACCAATCTCTTGGTAACTAGCATCTTCAATGACAGTTTTTAATAGACTAAGCCATTCACTCAGCCGTATTGGCACATCTTGATACTGGGTTTTGCTTAAATCAAACGTCTTTAGAACTTCTAATAATTGCTTACCCGCCGAGTCTTGCTCAAGACCTCGCTCCATTCCTGTAGTCTGAAGGTTTTTTTGCAGCAAAGCATAAGCTTTTGTGCAATCCACTTTGAGAATCAACCACTCATGATGACGCTCTCTCACAAACTGCAACAACTCTAATAATGCAGCGCTTGGCGCTCCTCCCATCGTTTTAGCGGCGCAATCTTGAGCGCCTTCAATGGCGATATGAAAAGTTTTCCAACCAGACTCTGCTTTACTGGCTACTAATATATCTTCAAGCTCTGCAAGAAGGCCTATACATCCTGATGCATCACGATGAAGAATTTTCCCCAAATCTAAAAACGGATTTTGCAAAAATTCTAGTAAAACCTTTGCGCTTGGACCATCTTTTGGCGCTCTGATGAGTTCTAAAAAACTATTTAGTGCGGCAGCTGCTCTTGTTGTAGAAAGCTTCCACCCAGTCTCGTCTCGAATATTGAGCGATGGGCCTAAACGTGCAAGCAGTGCTCGCGCCCTTCTGGCTACCAAACGATCTTGTGCCACAAGTGCAATCTTGGTTTTGCCATCGATTAAATGCTGTTCAACACTTTTGGCCGTTGCCCATGCCAGCTCTTCGAAGCGCTTGGCAGAAATTAAATGCCATTGATGACTGCGTGCTCGCTTAGCATTTGCCACCGCCATGGATTGCGCGTCATCCGTACCGATCGCTTCTGGCCACAATCCCACTTCACGCCAATCCATTTTGACCTCTATAGCTGGTGCATATTGCACATACTCGCCAAGGAATTGATGAATGATTTCTTGATCTATCGGCGTAGGATCGGCAGTCTCAACCCAGATCAATGGCCTCTTGGGCACATTCTCCTTGGCGATCGCTTCAAGATGAGCTGCCATAGCAAACTGATTACGAAACGCAGGATCACTCACGCTGGCAATGTATCGCCAAAAAGTGAGTAGCACTTTAGTCTCTTGATCCACTACTTTGCGTGACATACCCGAATAGACTTGGGTGATGATGGAGTCAAGCAGTTGTTGAGCTTTTACTTGAGACAGTTCAGCAAATCTAATCCAAAGGGATTGATCTTGCTTCATCAATTCACGAAGCTTTGTTTGCAACTGTGGGCTAATAGTTTTAGATAAGGTATCGCATGCTTGCACAATTGCTTGTGCTAAACCCCATGCACCACTTTCAGTCTCCGCCTTGAACCATGATTGCAAATCCACATGATTACGCAATGTCGAATAAACACTTAACCATCTTTCCAAATCACTTTGCTTCTTTGGAAACTTCCATGCGCCAGGGGCGGCTTCCAACCAATCTGCAAAACTCATGACTTGCGGCAAAAAAGCTAGGTGATCGGGTAAGTTTGTTGGGCGAGTTTTTTCTAAGGCAGCTCTTAGCCCAATTAAGGGTCCCGCAGTACTGAGCACCACGAGTGGGCGCACTTGGGTTTGCAGTGCACCATCCCAAATCCCTTTTGCTAACTGCTCCAGCGCGCTGGCATCAGGGCTAATTGCCCATGACAGCACTTGCTTTTGATCAGAAATAGTCGGAAATGGGTGCAACATTGAGCCGTGTTTTGGGTTTAGGTTTTGGGTCGAATTTTCAATTTTGAGCAGATTCTTGCGCTTATTGCTAATATAAGCGTTGTAACGCTATAACAATATCAGTCACCAATAAGCCTAAATAAGGAATTTTCATGAGTGCCGGCATTAAATATGTAACTGACGCCTCTTTTGAACAAGACGTCCTCAAGTCCGATAAACCTGTTCTGCTCGACTTCTGGGCCGAATGGTGTGGTCCTTGCAAAATGATCGGCCCTATCCTGGAAGAACTCTCCGGTGAATATGGCGATAAGTTGCAAATTGCCAAAATGAATGTGGATGAGAACCAAGGTGTCCCTGCCCAATTCAATATTCGCGGCATTCCTACCTTAATCCTCTTTAAAAATGGCACAGTTGCTGCTCAAAAAGTAGGCGCATTGGCCAAATCTCAGTTGACCGCATTTATTGATAGTCATCTGTAAATCATCATTGACCACAGGTTCACCAGTTGAGCCTGTGGTTTTTTCTGTTTTTACGCTTGTCAGACCCTGTTTTTAGTGTAGTATTGCGTTTATAAGCAGTTCAGCGTCGCTTCTAGTTTTACCGAGCGCGCCCTTCCTAGAAATTTATCCCCCTTCTTTTAGCAAACTCAAAAATTCTGTTTTCTTATCTGCGTGATCTTGATCAGCGCGGTCTTTACTCAAAACACAATTTACTCATTCATTTTTATTCACACCCGAGAAACACATGCAATTAACTGAACTCAAAGGCCTACACGTATCCGCACTGCTTGAAATGGCAGCTGGCTTGGAGATTGAAAACACGCAACGTATGCGCAAACAAGAATTGATGTTTGCCATTCTGAAAAAACGCGCCAAGGCCGGTGAAACGGTTTATGGTGACGGCACCTTAGAAGTATTGCCAGATGGTTTTGGTTTCTTACGTTCCCCAGAAACTTCCTACATGGCATCACCGGATGACATTTATATCTCCCCTGCGCAAATTCGTCGCTTTAATTTGCATACTGGCGATAGCGTTGAAGGTGAAGTGCGCACCCCCAAAGACGGTGAGCGTTACTTTGCCTTAGTGAAGGTCGACAAGATCAATGGCTTAGCCCCAGAAGCTCTGAAGAACCGCATCATGTTCGAGAACTTGACGCCGCTGCATCCTAACCGGGTCATTGGCTTAGAGCGCGACATCAAAGCAGAAGAAAATTTAACGGGCCGCATTATCGATATGATTTCCCCGATTGGTTATGGCCAACGTGGTTTGATTGTGGCATCACCTAAATCTGGTAAGACAGTGATGATGCAGCATATCGCACATGCCATTTCTGCAAACAATCCCGATGCCATTTTGATTGTGTTGCTAGTAGATGAGCGTCCTGAAGAGGTGACTGAGATGCAGCGCTCTGTGCGCGGTGAAGTCGTTGCCTCAACCTTTGACGAGCCTGCAGTGCGTCACGTGCAAGTTGCTGAAATGGTGATTGAAAAAGCAAAACGTCTTGTGGAGATGGGCAAAGATGTCATCATCTTGCTAGACTCCATCACACGTCTAGCCCGCGCATACAACACGGTTGTACCTTCATCCGGAAAAGTACTCTCTGGTGGTGTGGACGCTAATGCATTGCAACGTCCTAAGCGTTTCTTTGGTGCTGCTCGTAACATTGAAGAAGGTGGCTCATTAACGATCATCGCTACTGCCCTGATTGAAACTGGCAGCCGTATGGATGACCTCATCTATGAAGAGTTCAAGGGCACCGGCAATATGGAAGTACACCTTGAGCGTCGCTTGGCAGAACGTCGTGTCTATCCATCGATCAACTTGAACAAGTCCGGTACTCGCCGCGAGGAATTGCTGGTGAAACCAGAAAACCTCCAGAAGATCTGGGTATTGCGTAAATTACTGGCTGATATGGACGATATCGAGGCGATGAACTTCATCGTAGATAAGCTCAAATCCACCAAAAATAACGGGGAATTCTTCGACCTGATGCGTCGCGGAGGCTAATTTAGGGGGTTTGAGGCCTTTTTTGGGCTTTTTTACCCCTCAAAACAGCGCTTTGTTATTGATTTCATGGCATAATTTCG
>NZ_JAHBAK020000003.1 GCF_018500155.2 Polynucleobacter sp. | reverse complement strand
GGGCTCATGTAGGGCCCCATGAGGCCGCTAATGAAAGCCATAGGCAGAAGAGCGGCAATCACTGTAAGGGTAGCCAGAATAGTGGGCCCGCCAACCTCATTAACTGCGCCCGGAATAATTTCTTTCAGATTTTTATTCGGAAAGAGTAGTTGATGCCGATGAATATTTTCAACTACCACAATGGCATCATCGACCAAGATGCCAATGGAAAAAATGAGCGCAAAAAGTGAAACGCGATTGATAGTAAATCCCCATGCCCAAGATGCAAATAGGGTGGCGGAGAGTGTTAGAACTACCGCTGAGCCAACGATGAAGGCCTCTCTTCTACCAAGTGCGAAGAATATCAGCGCCACTACAGATAGTGTGGCGAAGATTAATTTTTGAATGAGCTTGCTTGCTTTTTCATTTGCTGTCTCTCCATAGTTTCGAGAAATGGCCATCTCAATATCTTGTGGAATGAGGGTGCCTTTAAGAGATTGCAATTGATCTAATACTTGGTTGGAAACATCTACTGCATTTTCACCAGGTTTTTTGGTAACAGAAATCGTTACCGCGGGATAATGGTGATTTAACTCTTTAGCCTCACCTCTTTGTGCATGCCAAACTAAGCGACGATTTTGCATCGGTCCCTCAATGACTGCGGCAATATCTTTTATGTAGAGAGGGCTTCCTTGCCTAATCCCGAGCGCTACATTCTCTACATCCTGTAAATTCTTTAGGAATGGACCAGTTTCAATAGCAATAGCGCCTTGTTCTGTTAGTAGGTCTCCCACAGGCATTCCAAGATTGGCTGTTTCTAGCGCCATTCTGAGTTCCGGGATGGTGATACCTTTCAGTGCCATTTTTTCGGGATTAATTTCAATCCGAATGGCGCGCTTTGGCCCACCAATAGTCGTGACTTCGCGAGTTCCTTTGATGCGTTTTAAGTCTATTTCGATCTTATTCGCAATTTTTTCTAAATCGTAAGCAGTAGTTTCTGTATTTTTTGAGAAAAGTGTGATGGATAAGATGGGTACATCATCTATTCCCTTGGGTTTAATAATGGCAGGCATCACCCCAAGACCTTTGGGTAGCCAATCAGAGTTTGCTGCAACAGTATCATGTAGTCTTACCAAGGCTTCCGTTCTGGGAACGCCAACTTTGAATTGCACGGTAATGACTGACAGACCAGCTTGGGACATAGACATGATGTGTTCAATCCCGGCGATTTGTGAAAGCACTTGCTCCGCCGGTATGGAAACCATTTCTTCCACAGATTTGGCGCTAGCACCCGGAAACGGGATGATGACATTAGCCATCGTCACGTTAATCTGCGGCTCTTCTTCGCGTGGTGTCACCACAATGGCAAATAAGCCAAGCAAGAGAGCAAGAATTGCCAGCAAGGGAGTAATTTGCGCCCCCTGAAAGAACTCTGCTATACGCCCTGAAATCCCTAGCTTGTTATCCATGCTTTTGTACCCAATTAAATTATATATTTATATTATATAATAAAATATATTAAAGCGTAGCTATCAGGTAGTGAAATTCAGCCAATTGTGAGGAAAGTGGCGATAAATACTAATGAATGCCTGCGAAGTGCCAGCCAATATGACTGTAACTCATTGAAAATACAAGGTATTACTGAAACACTTGGCGCTTCAGACACCTGGGCGCAGATGGGTTGCGCCAAATTTATGCTGGCAACTTTAAAGAAGTGATGAAATGAATTGATCTAGTTGTTGTGGAGGCAATGCGCCACTGATTCTTTCAATCTCAGTACCATTTTTAAAGCCGGCTAATGTAGGGATAGACCGAATAGAAAATTCTTGACCAATTCCAGGATTGGCCTCTGTATCCAGTTTGACATGAAGAATGGACTCCCCATGTTTTTTTGCGCTAGCCATGAAGGTGGGGGCGAACATTTTGCATGGACCGCACCAAGGGGCCCAAAAATCTACAATCACCGGCAATTTACTTTGCCCAAGAATCTCTTTAAAGCTGGCTTGGTCAGCATCAATAGGGCCCAAAAGTAAGCCCTCTCTACAAGAGCCACAGATCGGCTTTTGATTGATGCGATCTAAGGGCAGTCTATTAAATTTACCGCAGTGAGGACACTTGATAAGCATAAATTTGTTTTTCAAAAGTCTTGGATGTTGATTTAAATCATGAACTGAATATGGTCAAAAATCAAGCGAATAAATTTTGATTTGGATCAAAACATAAAAATAGCCCAAGAACTACATTGAACCTGTTTGCACTTGGGAGAGAATATTATGTTGCTTGAATTATTTGGAACTTTTGCGGGTCAATTGAGTCTAGCAGTCATTCTGTTTATGATTGGCATGTTCGTGTTCTTTATTAGGCTGTTTATGAAAAAAAGCGCTCAAATAGATGAGTAGATTTTTTAAAAAACTCCCTGGCTATCGTACCTCCCAACCGGGAAAAGAGCGATGGATACTGAGTCAAGCGCCCGCATGGACTTTACTGGGAACCCTCGCAATTTTGATGCCATCAATTCTGACAAGGATCTTGCCAGCCGAGGGGCAAATCGCACGAAGTGCCAGTAGCACCGGCTTCATCGATATTTTAGTGATCGCAACACTAATTTGTTATTGGATAGCTATCTTTACGATAGTAATCGGAGCTTATATTGTTGTATTGATGAAGGGTCCCGCTTACGTGGCAGATGCTTATCCTCTCGAGGATGCGGATAGGCCTAAACAGTAGTATTTAACGATTGCAGCTCGGGATATGCAATTACCCTAGGGTATATTTGATCTGCATCAATATGCTTCTTCTTCCCAAATGTCAAACTCAATTAGAAATATCTATTTGAGGAGAGTAAGAATATGTTTAAAACCGTTTTGATCCCCGTTGTCGATGATATGGTGACACCCAAAATCATGAAACAAATCTCAGGATTAATAGGCGCTGATGGGGCAAATGTTGTATTGGCTTATATCTCTGATCCTCGCGCTCCATTTGTATATGCGCGCAAAGCATCAGATTATCGAATTTCAGATGCAAATCATAAAAAAGCTTGTGCTCAACATGCCAAGGAATTGTTAGAAACGGCAAGCGGGCTCTTGGATAAGTCCATTAAAGTGAAAACACATCATGAATATAGTCCTGTAGTTTATGAAGGGATACTGAGCGCCGCCAAGAAGACAGGTGTCGATGCCATCATGATGGCTTCTCATAAAAGACTTGGTCTCAAAGGAGTATTTATGGGCAGTGAAACTCATGCTGTTATCGTGCATTCCAAATTGCCAGTCGTTGTGATTTAAAAATCACGCAAACCAGAATAAAGCGCCTTAAAAGGCGCTTTTTTATTGCCTTTAAAGTAGCAATAGATGCTCAGCTAGTAAATTTGCAGTACATTGACAGATATCATTTCCACACAAACAATTATGTTACGGATGCCTCTGATGAAACTAACATTGAATAAGTCGCTAGCTAAGCTATCAACTAAGCCATTGATTGCCTTCTTGTGTATGTCTATGGTTCCTGATCTAGCATTTTCTCAGTGGGTTTTTGTGGCGCGACATGCCATTGGTCGCATAGAGCAAGTTACCCAGAATTCACCATCAGGTAATCAATCCGCTACTGAGGTGGCTACGGTGATATTAGATGCACCCGCACAAAAAGTGTTTGAGGTGGCAGTCAATACCATTCAACAAAATGGCAATGTCAATATTTCAGCGATGAACCCACAGAAATTGAGCCTTACCATCAATCGTGGCGATCAGACAGCAACATTGGCTGTCAATTCGCTCAGCAACGATCCTTCTCAATTGATGATTGTTGGTACTGCAGCGCCAGGGGCTACACCACAAACAACCCAAATCGTTGATGGTGTGATTCGTGTATGCAATCAGTTGGGCAAGGACTGCAAGTTAGCGAACAACGCACCCCAATAGTTTTATTCATATCTTACATACCCTGAAAAGTCTTACTGCATTTCTGATCTTATTGATGGTCGTCACCCTTACTGGTTGCGCTCATCTATACAAGACTCAGATTCATGACGTTGTTTATTTAACTGACGATCAGTTTGATAAAAATAGTGACCTAAATGGAGATTTACAAGTCATCAGCGTAGGGGGTAAGGAGTATGTGCTTAATGCAGGGCATTACAAGAACCTCAAAGCAATTCGTAGCAAAGTGATTCCGTTAACGGATAAACGAATGCAATTTGCATTAGTAGACTCTGATCTGCATACGGTGTTATTGCTCTCTCGCAACGGGACTAATTACGTCGCAATGAGCTTTAACTTTTTGAATCTTTTTGGAGATGATGAGGATTCGTTGGCTGCTGCAATGAGCCATCAATATGCACATATTGTCATTGGCGATGATGCGGATGTACAAGATAGTCGAGAAATCAATTACTTTCTGACAAAAGAAATCGTTAGCACAGGCGTTTCTCTCTTTGCGACTGCGGCTGGCGGGTACGGCGCCGGTGCGGCAATCGATCAAGCAAAGCGCATACAAGACGGCAAGATCGAGGATCAGGTAAATCCCATGGCTATCGATTGGCTTACCAAAGCTGGATACACTCCATGTGGCTACCTAAAAATGAAAAATGTGATGGAGAAGAACTCAGCAGTCTCCAGCGCATTAACCTATTTGTTTACCCATCCTGGGATAGACGACAGGGTGAAGCTATCAAATGACTATCTAAAAGCCAATAATATGCAATGTGGGTGTATTGAATCGATTGCTAACTCAAACTTGGTAAAAAAGTCAGGGTCTATTCAGAAGTAGTTCACCACTAGTTTTGTGATGATTCAAAATACTGAAGGCTCCAAAGCCTTCTGCATGAATTTTGCTTTTGATTGAAAATAAAGAAAAAACCGACACACCAATTGATTAAGGGAGTAACAATGCTGTTATTTGATCGTTATACATTAGGCGGAATCGAACTTTCAAATCGCGTGGTCATGGCGCCCATGACAAGAAGTAGGGCGGTAGAAAACAATACCCCTAACGCTTTGATGGCTCAGTACTATGGCCAGCGTGCTGGCGCTGGATTAATTGTGACAGAGGGCGTTTCACCTTCTGCAAATGGCCTGGGTTATGCCCGCATCCCTGGATTATTTAACGAAGCACAAGTTGCCGGATGGAAATTGGTAACAGATGCCGTTCACCAAAAGGGTGGAAAGATTTTTGTACAACTGATGCATACAGGTCGAGTGACCCATCAGGATAATTTGCCAG
>NZ_JAHBAK020000015.1 GCF_018500155.2 Polynucleobacter sp. | reverse complement strand
TAACAATGTATCGTGTTGTGACATTTCGTCTCCCATTAATCAAATAAACATTCATAACAACAGCCGAATCAGTATATCCCTATAAAAACCACCAGAAATAGCCCTTTTTATCAGGGATAACTCTTATAAACGCCCAATCGGCCAAAATGTTTTAAATTCAAAAAAACCACTGGGAGACGCCAAATGCGTAGAAATATCCTTGTTTTAGGCATTGCAGCTATGATTTCGCTCTTTTCGATGCCCTCTGTTGCTCAAAACACTTCTTGGCCATCGCCAAACAAACCTATTACTTTTATCAATCCCTTCCCACCGGGTGGCGCTGTGGATGCTTTCGGACGCCCCTTAGCCAAACAACTGTCAGTACAACTGAATGACTCAATTGTGGTGGATAACCGAGGTGGTGCTGGTGGCACTGTCGGCGCTGCTGCAGCAGCAAAAATGCCACCAGATGGCTATACCTGGTTACTTGGTGCCGTACATCACTCGATTGCTCCGAGCATGTACACCAATCTGAGTTATGACATCACAAAAGATTTTGAGCCGATCGCTATTATTGGCAGCGTTCCCCATGTCATTGTGGTGAACCCCAATAAATTTTCCAAGAACGATTTGAAATCGATCATGGAAGAAATTCGTAAAAATCCAGGGAAGTTCAACTATGCATCTACTGGCAACGGTACCTCGCAACACTTAACGGGCGAGTTATTCAAAATTCAAAATAAATTATTTATTACCCATATTCCTTATCGCGGCACCGGCCCTGCTCTACAAGACCTCGTTGCCGGCCAGGTAGATATGATGTTTGATACCCTTGCGGGAGCAGCTCCTTTTATTAAAAGTGGTCAGCTAATAGCTGTGGCCGTTGCAAGCAATCAACGCAGCCCTGCATTTCCTAATGTGCCTACCGCCCAAGAGCTTGGCATCAAGGATTTTGTTGTTTCTAGTTGGTATGCGATGTGGGCGATTAAAGGCACACCTAAAGATATCGTCGACAAGATGAGCGCAGAGGTTCAGATCGCTTTAGCCTCCCCTGAAATCAAAGAGCGATGGGCTGGTATGGGAGCGACCGTACCCAAAATGAGTCGCGCTGAATTAACCAATTACATCAATCAAGAAGTGGTGCGCTGGAGTGAAGTCGTTAAGAAATCTGGCGCTAAATTAGATTAGTCAAGATAGAAAATCTTTTCTTATCCACTCAATACTACAAAGACAAAATGAGTATTTCATTTAAAAACTATGCATTTGTTCGCAATAAGCTTTTAAACAGGGAAGAGATTGCGCTTTTAGATGTTCGCGAAGAAGACCCGCACGCTCGGGAGCACCCTTTATTTGCTGCCAATCTACCCCTCTCGCGCATTGAGGTCGATGCCTATGGCAAGCTACCAAAAAAGGATACCCCAATTGTGACTTTGGATGATGGCGAAGGCTATGCCAAACTAGCTGCACAACGCTTGCTAGCAATGGGGTTTACTGATGTTTCCATTTTTGAAGGTGGCGTGCAAGGTTGGAAAATGGCGGGCGGCGAAGTATTCAAAGATGTCAATGTGCCCAGCAAAGCGTTTGGAGAGCTCGTTGAATCAAAACGCCATACTCCCTCTCTATCGGCCCAGGAAGTAAAAAAACTGATTGATGATCAAGAGGATGTCGTCGTAGTTGATGTTCGCCGCTTTGATGAATACAACACGATGAGTATTCCCACAGGTATTAGCGTCCCAGGTGCTGAGCTCGTATTGCGTCTACCTGAACTTGCGCCGAACCCAAATACCAAAGTAATTGTCAATTGCGCTGGTAGAACACGTAGCATTATTGGCACTCAATCCTTAATTAATGCTGGCATTCCCAATGAAGTGAATGCCCTACGAAACGGCACCATTGGCTGGACTCTTGCTGGCCAAGAATTAGATAAAGGCCAGACTCGAAAATTTAAAGCTGTTAGTCAAGCCACTACTAGTGAAGCAGCCGAGCGTGCTCGTAGCGTTGCTGATCGCGCTGGTGTTAAACGCGCCTCATTAGCAGATGTCAACAAATGGAAATCTCAAAGTGAACGCACGACATATTTCTTTGACACGCGCACACCAGAAGAATATGAAGCAGGCCATCTTCCAGGATTTCGTTCTGTACCTGGCGGTCAACTCGTTCAGGAAACAGAAATGGTTGCCCCGGTGCGCGGCGCTCGAATCGTATTAGTTGATCCTAGTGGAGGTGGCGTACGAGCTAATATGCCCGCCTCCTGGTTAGCGCAAATGGCTTGGGAGATATATGTTCTGGATGACATTACTACGGACCAGTTAACCGAGCGCGGTGCGTGGAAAGCGCCACTTCCCCAACTACCAACGATTCCATCTGTAGATGCCAAAACCTTATCTCACTGGCTTAGAACAGATAGCAATACGCTCGTGGTCGATTTCAGCACACACGCTAACTATGTAAAAGGTCACATCCCTGGTAGCTGGTACGCCCTGCGCTCACAACTATCTGAAGCACTCTTGAAATTGCCAACAGTAGATCGCTACGTTCTCACTAGTTCGCCGGCAGAATTAGCCATATTTGTTGCGCAAGAATTTCAGGAGCTCACTCAAGCAGAGGTGCTGATTCTTGAGGGTGGAAATACAGCGTGGAGTAGCGCTGGTTTAGATCTAGAAAAAGGTGCCGCGCATTTAGCCTCCCCACCGTTAGATCGCTACAAACGCCCCTATGAAGGAACAAACATTGATCCCGCTGCGATGCAAGCCTACTTAGACTGGGAGTTTGGCTTGGTGGAGCAATTAGGCAAGGATGGAACCCATCATTTCTGGGTTCTTTAATCACCCCTAAACAATTTTGACGACGAGGTCCGGCAAACGATCGATCGTGCACCGGATCACGTCACCCCTCACTACGGGACCTACGTTCTCCGGTGTTCCTGAGTAAATAATATCCCCCGGAAATAGTTCGTTGGCCTCGGAAAGTTTAGAAATTTGTTCGGCAACAGACCAAATCATTTGATTGAGGTCTGCACTTTGCTTAGTCACGCCATTCACTGATAAGGCAATTTTTCCACTTCGGAAATGTCCAATTTGAGACACAGGAAAAATGGGGCCTATGGGCGCTGAGTGATCAAACGATTTTCCAATCTCCCAAGGCTTTTTTTGATCGCCCATAAAACGCTGTAAATCGCGTCTCGTCATATCTAAGCCCAAAGCATAACCAAAGACATGCTCGAGGGCTTTTTCTACTGGAATATTTTTGCCTCCCTTTCCTAAGGCTGCGACTAATTCCACTTCGTAATGGTAGTTTTTCGTCAGTGTTGGATAAGGATGATCAACTATCTTATTGGGCGCAACAAACTGAATAGCATCAGTCGGTTTTTGAAAGAAAAATGGTGGCTCACGAGTAGGGTCTGATCCCATTTCTCTAGCATGCGCTGCATAATTTCTACCAATACAGTAAATTCGCCTTACAGGAAATTCTTCAACGCTACCTGCAATGGGGATATAGGTCTGATCAACCACAAAAGGGGTTTTAATCTGAGTTCCGTGAGCCTGACTGGTAGCAGGCACCGCTGAAATCGCTGCCGCCCCAAGACTTAACTTCAGTGCATGCCGGCGATTGATATTCTGATTGGCGCTCATGATGTCTCCGTTTTTATTGAATTCATGAAACTAAATATTAATACACTACACCAAGATGAAGGGAAACGGGATTTCACGGTAAGCTACCCTCATGAAAACAATTCCCAAATGGGTCATAGGACCCTCCGTATGCGCGTGCATCCTCCTATTAGGCTGCGAACGTGATTCTTACACAACCTGGAACTGCAGCTCTCCTGCTGAAAACAAAATGTCGATGGTTTTGCGCAAAGCACAAATGGAATTGAAAGATGTCAAATTAGACTATTGCGGAAGCTTAGGTCATCAAAGCTTTTTTGATCAAAAATGCTCCACTGAAAACACACAAACTCGGGCAGTTTTTTCGCCCTCTAGTGGATTACTTACCTATGATGGTCGTGAATATCAATGTACCGCTCTATAGGAGCATTGAGTAATGAATGTTAATCCCAAAAAATTACTGCTGAGCAAATGGACTGCAGTCAATCCTGTGGCTAAACAAAAACACTTTCTAGTGAGCAAGATCATTACCCCTGAAATGCCCGATCAACCGATTGAGTTTGTAGAGATAGAGGCGATTTATAGCAAGAAAACAAGGCGAATAGCCTGGCGAGAGCTCACCGATACTGATGTTTGGATTCAGGGGTGGAAATAAAAACGCCTCAGCATGGTGAGGCGTTTTTGGGATAACAAATCTAGACTACTTTATTTTTTCGATCCCGATGACTTCTTCACCATCTCGTCGATATTCTTTTCTGCAGTCTCGGCCACCTCATTCACAATACGTCGGCCCTCTTTAAACATCTTTTGACCGGCTTGAGACATCTCATTTACCACCTTTGACAATTTCTCAGCCTGCATAGGCACTTTGCTTTCAGCATCTTCAAGCCAATTGACTAGCGAACTACGCACCTTCTCAAGATGCTTCTCAGTTTCATCGGCAGCGCCCTCACCTAATTCCTTGAGTACAGCCTTTACTTTCTTTTGATAAGCGGCAGCACGCTTAGCTGCTTCTTTAGCCGCTTCTTCTTGCAAACTTTTGAGCTTTTGAAGATCGTTTTTGGCAGCTGATTTAGCGCTATCTAAGGCATTTTTCATGCCCCATTCAATCTCTGCCATATGGTTATCGCTGAGTTTTTTTGCAGCTTCTAATAAAGTATGCGAGTAATCAAAAAGCTCCTTTGCTTTTTCACGCTGCCATTTTTGCAAATCTTTTGCATCCATTTTTAAGCTCCTGAAATAAGGGGTTAAGCAACACTCTAATATCCACTGTATACCGAAATTGGCGCTGCGCCAATTCCTACAAATTTAAAGCATTAAAATGACAATATGACACATAGAAAGAGCGTTTTTGAGTCCATTGGCGGGATCGATAAAATCAATGAATTAGTCGATCGGTTCTATGACCTCATGTCCTTGGAGCCCCAATTTTCCGAACTGCGGGCAATGCACCACGCGGACTTGAGCACCTCCCGAGAAAAGCTCAAACTCTTTCTAATAGGCTGGATGGGCGGCCCTGACGTGTACTCCCCCAAGTATGGGCATCCGATGCTACGCGCACGTCATCTACCGTTCAAAATTGGCATTAACGAACGCGATCAATGGTTGGCATGTATGTATCGCGCATTAGAAGAATGTGGGATTGAAGGCAATATCGCCAAGCAATTGGAAGAGTCTTTCTTTAACACTGCCAATTGGATGAGAAATCAGCCCAATTAATCAAGCTTTGCACCCGCCTGTTTTACTGCTTTAGCCCAGCGAGGCATCTCCGCAGCCAAATATTTAGTAAATTGATCGGCATTGAGATAAGCGGGATCAGCCCCTTGCTCAATCATGCGCTTTTGGATTTCCGGAGACTCTAACGTTTCTTTGAACGCCCCACTCAATTTATTAGTGACCTCTGGTGGCGTCCCTTTTGGCGCCAGAATTCCATAAAAACCCACTACTTCCAAATTGGCAATCCCTGTCTCTATGACAGTTGGAGTGTTGGGGAGCGCAGGGTTTCGTTTAGCGCTAGTAACAGCCAGCGCTTTCACCTTACCCTGTTTTGCATAATTTGCTGCCTGGGGAACAGATTCAGCCATAAATTGCACATGACCAGCGATTAAGTCTGTAAATGCTGGGGCACTGCCTTTGAAAGGAATGTGCACCATGAAAATTCCAGTTTCGCTCTTGAGCATTTCGGGCACTAAGTGCGAGATACCGCCATTTCCAGCAGAACCGTAATTCAATTTTCCAGGATTCGCTTTTGCGTATGCCACAAACTCTTTTAATGTATTAGCGCTCACATCTTTGTTAACTATTAAAGCGAGTGGTTGCTGTGCCGTCCTAGCAATAGGCTGAAAATCTTTTAATGTGTCATAGGGCGACTTTGTATAAATTGCTGGATTAATGACCATGGTTCCCGTATTTGCCAGAAGCAAGGTATATCCATCAGGCGGAGATTGCATTACTGACTGTGCACCAACTGCGCCACCCGCACCAGCCTTGTAATCAATGATCACGGGTTGACCCAATACCGCCTGCAACTTATCGCTTAACAAACGCATGTGAGCATCAAGCGGACCTCCAGCAGGAAATCCAATAATAATTTTGACTGGCTTTTCAGGAAATGCGGCCCAAGCTGAACTCAAAGACCCTCCTAAGACCAAAGCGATGAGAAATGAGCCGACAATACGGAGAAATTTCAACATGATAGAAGCCTTAAAAAATGAATTCTGTATCGCTAAAGAGCGCTATTAATAGTCTTTATACAACAACCAAATGAGATACGCTTTTAATTGGTGTTTTATAAAGCATGTGCGCATGCATGGCCACTGGCCCAGGCCCATTGAAAATTATGCCCTCCTAGATGACCAGTCACATCTACGCATTCGCCAATAAAGTACAAACCTGCATGTTGACGAGACATCATCGATTGGCTGTCCAGCTCTTTGGTGTCCACCCCTCCCAACATGACTTCAGCCTTCTTCCAACCCAGCGTCCCAGCAGGCTTCACTGCCCAATGAGTCACCAACTCCTGTAGAGCATGGCGATCTTTTTTAGAAACTTCTGCCCATTTACGTCCCAATAATCCGCTCTGCTCTGCAAAAGCTTTTGCCAATCGCTGAGGCAAAGCAATTGCCAATAAATTTTCAGTCAATTTGAGACGATGCTCTTCATTAGTAAAAATACTTTCACATTGAGTGTCTCCCGATCCTCTTTCATTACCCAACCAATTAATATGAATAGACTCTCCCTCACTCCAATAACTACTTGCTTGAAGCACGGCAGGACCCGAAAGCCCTTTGTGAGTGAGTAGGAGGTCCTCATAAAAACAGCAGGCACCATATCGATGACCTTTTAATCCCGCAGCAATTTTCACCGGTACCGAAAGTCCAGCTAAGTCGCTCAGATCGCCAAATGTATCGGAGGTAAATGAAAGCGGCACTAATGCAGGCCGAGGATCATTTACGCGAATATCAAACTGCTTTGCAATATCCAAAGCGTATGCCGTAGCTCCTATAGCGGGGACAGGTAATCCACCTGTTGCCATCACCACCGCCTTGCTTTGTTCTGTGCCCGCACTTGTTCCAACCACCCAATATTCGCCACTTTTGGCGATAGACTCCACTGCCACTGGATGACGAATTTCCACCTGGCCTTTGGCACACTCTGCAAATAACAACTCAATGATTTGCTTTGCCGAATCATCACAAAATAACTGTCCCTGATGCTTCTCGTGAAATCCAATACGATACGAACGGACCAGCTTAATGAACTCTGCCGAAGGATATCTGGCGAGCGCACTTTTTACAAAATGGGGATTAAGCGAGAGAAAATTCGCTGGAGCGCTATACAAGTTAGTGAAGTTACAGCGTCCACCACCGCTAATACGGATTTTTTCACCCAATACTGGCGCATGATCCAAAACTAGGATTTTCTTGCCTAATTGACCTGCTATGCCAGCGCAAAATAAGCCAGCGGCACCGCCACCAATGATGATGGCATCCCAGACTTTGCTCATAAGTGATGCTTATTCAAATCGGTCGATCACTTCAGAGGCAATATTGAGCTTTTTCATATGAAGCTTGGTATATGCCTGACGAAAGTTTTTAGTCATTGAAATCATCACCGATGCAGTCCAAGCAAATGCAAACATCCCAGAAAAGGCAATAATGACCGCCAACATTTTCCAGCCATCAGGAAGAATGTCCTCCATAAAGCCCATGGCAGTGTAGGTGCTTCCGCCAAACAAAATGCTTTGACCCAGTGCAGGAATTAACTTCAAAGCATAAAGTACTACGCCCCAAATAAGTATCTCTGCAATATGAACTAAGAACAAACAAAATACGCTGACATAAAAACATACTGCTACTGCTGAGTATTGTTTCTCTGCCAAATACAGGAAAGTTTTTACTTCATAACGCTTAGCGATCTGCAGCAATAACGCCCCATGAAAAATCATTACTATGAGTAACATCACGCCACCCAATAGATAACCGGGTAGATCGAGATTGGTAGATAAGCTAGTTTGCATAGGATGATTTAATGAGACTATTTGAAACGATTTTACTTTGACATCTAACGTTTTATGCTAGCTGGTAAAAATCTTGAATAACCTGCCAAGCTTCTTGCGCTGTCTCTACAAAATGAATTTCTTTCATATCCTCTTGATCAATTACCCCAAAGTGAAGCATTTGTTGAAAATTCACCATTTCATTCCAAAACACCTTGCCTACCAAAATCACCGGGATGTTGACTACTTTTTTAGTTTGTATCAATGTCAGGACTTCAAATAACTCATCAAAGGAACCAAATCCCCCTGGGTAAGCCACAATGGCTCTTGCGCGCAACATAAAATGCATTTTGCGCAAAGCAAAATAGTGAAAACGAAAACTAAGGCCAGGACTAATGTAGGGATTAGGGTGCTGCTCTCGTGGCAGGCTAATATTAAATCCGATGGTTTCATCACCAGCCTCAAATGCACCACGGTTTGCCGCCTCCATAATTCCCGGGCCTCCACCAGTGCAGATATGTAATTTATTGGCACTCTGATGTTGGGTAGCATTGTATTTGGCAACCAAAGCCCCAAATTCTCTAGCCGATTCATAGTAATGACTATGAAGCAATGCCGTATTAGCAGCCTCAATCTCGCCTGGGGTTTTCGCTTCTCTCAGCATCGATGCTGCTTTCTCACGACTAACAAAGCGCGTGGAGCCAAACACTGTAATCGTATGCTCAATACCCCGCTCTTTTAAGAGAATCTCTGGTTTGAGCAACTCAAGCTCAAAGCGTATACCAATCGTTTCTCTACGAGCCAAGAAGGCTTCATCATCAAAAGCAAACTTATAAGAATCAACAGATTCCTTTTCTGAAATCTGATCCTTATGCAG
>NZ_JAHBAK020000002.1 GCF_018500155.2 Polynucleobacter sp. | reverse complement strand
AGATGTGTATAAGAGACAGTGCTAGACCCCACAAAGCAAATTTCATATTAGATAGATCTTTGCCAAAACGCTTTTCAATTTTCTCAACCAAGACATACTTCTGAATCTCGTTGACCGTTTCCACGGCATCCAAAATCTTTAAATCACGGCCATGTTCTTTAGCAGTTTTTGATAATGCCGATACATCTTTCGGAAAACATGAGCCGCCATAACCTGTGCCAGGATACAAAAAGCCAAAACCAATACGGGAGTCAGAACCAATACCCTGACGCACTGCTTCGATATCAGCACCCACCAGATCGGCTAAGTTAGCCAATTCATTCATAAAAGAAATGCGAGTAGCCAACATTGCATTTGCAGCATATTTAGTTAACTCGGCACTTTTCACATCCATGTAGTAAGTGCGCTCATGATGACGATTAAATGGCGCATATAGTTTGCGCATCTGCTCTTTAGCTCGCAGACCAGCTGGCGTATTTTCAGTGCCAATGACAATACGGTCTGGACGCATAAAGTCCTCTACTGCCGCGCCCTCTTTTAAGAACTCTGGATTGGACACTACAGAACAAAGTTCAGCGGGCAAGCCTCTTTTTTCTAATTCTTCTGTAATGGCCTCATGCACTTTATCTGCAGTCCCTACTGGCACGGTCGATTTATCGACTATGACCTTCGCGCTAGTCATATGGCGTCCTATATTGCGAGCCGCTGCAACTACATACTGCAAATCAGCCGAGCCATCTTCATCTGGCGGTGTACCTACAGCAATAAATTGAATATCGCCATGGGCTACTGAAGCTGCAATGTCAGTGGAAAATTGCAAACGTCCTGCGGCACGATTGCGCTCAATCATCTCTTGAAGTCCAGGTTCATATATGGGTACTCCACCAGAATTCAAAATCTCAATTTTTTTGGGATCTAAATCCAAGCAAAAGACATTATTTCCCTGTTCTGCTAGACAAGCGCCAGTTACTAAACCAACATAACCGCTTCCAATAATCGTAACTTTCAATTTAACTCCTATGCTTTATCTATTTATTTGGCTGCCATGCCGGCACCACCACCAAACAAAAATTCAAAATACTATTACATCGAAGGACCGCTCGGCGTAACCCCTTCGGTGCGCCTTGGGGAATATGCTTCCCAGTGATTGCATCCAGGGCATTGCCAATAAAATCTTCGCGCACGAAAGCCACAATTACCGCAGGTATAACGCGCAAGACTGGTAGTGCGTTGGCGCAATAAATGCAAAATCGATTGCAACTCATTTATTCTTTCAGAATTTGCGCTACCCTCTTCTAGTGCTAAACGCGTTTCAGCAAGCTTAGATAATGCGCTCAAGCTGGGCGAATGTTGCATCACGTCTGAAAGCATTTGATTTGCAGCCTCTGGACCACGAATCTTCATCACCTGCTTGTGTACTACATCTAATAACTCACCCGATGCCTGAGTCTTTAATAATTCGCATAAGCGCTCAAGCCCTTCATTCTCTTTACCAATAGCAGTATGTGCAAGCATCCAACGATCAGCTAATAGATGCATATAGGCAGGGTGTGAGGTTGCCACCAAACTCCACGCTTCTATTGCTTGAGCGGGGCGCTCAAGTGCCACTAAATAATCCCCTTGCAAAATTAAAGCGCGTGCATGATTTGGTACTGCTTGTAAAGCACGCTCAATCGACTGTTCAACCTCTGCCAAATCTTTACGACGCAGTGCATCTTGACCAAGCTCACAATGAAATTGCGCAATCTCCGTTTGATGTGATTTGCCCTGCAAACTCTCTAACTCCGTTGCAGCAATAATGGCTTTTTTCCAATCACGTTCGATTTGATACATTTCCAGCAAGCTTTCTTTTGCTGGAATCGCATACTTACCATTCCCTACGCGATTTAAAGACGCCTCCGCCCGATCAAGCAAACCCGCACGCAAAAAATCTCGACCGAGTTCATAAGCAGCATGATCACGATCACGCGGCTTCAAATCATCTCGATTGGCTAAATGTTGATGCACCTTAATGGCGCGCTCAGTCTCACCACGGCGCCGAAACAAATTACCAAGAGAAAAATGTAATTCCACTGTCTCTGGATCTAATTGAGCAATCTTCACGAGGGTCTCAATTGCCTGATCAGGCTGCTCATTCAATAGAAGACTCAAACCTTTAAAGGTAGATCTCTGCTGGCGCATACGCTCACGCTCATCCATGCGATATTCCAGCCTGAGATCCCAGCGCGATGCCAGCCAACCTATACCAAACATCACTGGTAAAAGTAATAACCAAGAAGTTGCGATCTGAATCATGATGCGCAGACTCTCAATAAAAAAATGGTCCGAATGGACCACTGAGGATGAGCCAAAATACTAGGCACCAGAACCCTCTTTGGGTCCCGCCTGTTTTAACGGCTTGTAATCAACTCGTTCACGCAATTCTTTGCCAGGCTTGAAATGCGGTACACGTTTTTCTGGAATTAATACTTTTTCACCAGACTTAGGATTGCGCCCAGTTCGTGCGGGGCGATGGTGGAGAACAAAACTACCAACTCCACGTAGCTCAATACGCTTACCCTCAGCCAACGCTTGGGTCATCGTATCTAGCAATGTCTTTACAGCTAACTCCACATCTCTAGGTAAAAGCTGCGGAAACTGTTCCGCCAGACTCTCCACTAGTTCGGAGCGGGTGATTGCTTGTTGCTCTTGATCTGTCATGATCTATCAATAAAAAATCGCCGCCCCCACATGGAAGCGGCGATATTGATTTAGCCTTGATTATCCAATTTAGCTTTTAACAAAGCGCCCAAATTGGTAGTGCCAGACTGCGCATCACCTTGGAGTTTGTTCATAGCATCTTGTTGATCAGAGCTGTCTTTTGCCTTGATTGAAAGGTTGATTACACGTGACTTGCGATCAATGTTAATGATCATTGCAGTTACGCTATCGCCTTCTTTCAACACATTACGCGCATCTTCAACACGATCTGTTGAGATTTCAGAAGCACGCAAATACGCTTCAACTTCATCTGCGAGATGAATTGTTGCGCCTTTAGCATCGACTGCCTTAACAGTACCGGTAACCAAAGCACCTTTGTCGTTAACAGAAGTGTAGTTATTGAATGGGTCGCCAGACAATTGCTTGATGCCAAGGGAGATACGCTCTTTCTCAACATCAATGGCCAAGACAGTAGCCTCAACTTCATCACCCTTTTTGTATTTCTTGACAGCTTCTTCGCCTGGCTCATTCCAAGAGAGGTCTGAGAGGTGAACTAAACCATCGATACCGCCAGGCAAGCCGATGAACACGCCGAAGTCAGTAATAGACTTGATCGCACCAGAAAGCTTGTCGCCCTTCTGTTGTGAACGTGCAAACTCTTCCCATGGATTTGCCTTGCACTGCTTGATGCCCAAGCTGATACGACGCTTGTCTTCATCAATATCCAGAACCATTACTTCAACTTCAGTTCCTAATGCAGTAGCTTTACTTGGAGCAACGTTCTTGTTAGTCCAATCCATTTCAGAAACGTGTACCAAACCTTCGATACCAGATTCAATTTCAACGAATGCACCGTAATCAGTCAAGTTGGTTACTTTGCCGAATAAACGGGTATTTGGAGGATAGCGACGAGCGATACCAACCCATGGATCATCACCAAGCTGTTTCACACCGAGTGAAACACGATTCTTCTCTTGATCAAACTTCAAGATCTTGGCAGTGACTTCTTGGCCAACAGTCAACACTTCGCTTGGGTGACGCACACGACGCCATGCCAAATCGGTAATATGCAAGAGACCATCGATACCACCGAGGTCAACGAATGCGCCGTAATCAGTGATGTTCTTCACGAGGCCAGTAACCACTGCGCCTTCTTTCAAGTTAGACATCAACTTCGCACGCTCTTCACCTTGGCTAGCTTCAACCACTGCGCGACGTGACAACACCACGTTGTTACGTTTACGGTCAAGCTTGATCACCTTAAACTCCATCGTCTTACCTTCGTAAGGGCTGGTGTCTTTGATTGGACGAGTATCTACGAGTGAACCAGGCAAGAATGCGCGGATGCCGTTCACCATCACTGTCAAGCCGCCTTTAACCTTACCAGTAACAGTACCGGTAACGATTTCAGCTTGCTCAAGGGCTTTCTCTAAATTCAACCATGATGCCAAGCGCTTCGCTTTATCACGGGAGAGGATAGTGTCGCCATAGCCGTTTTCAAGGGCATCAATGGCAACAGAAACGAAATCGCCGGGCGCTACTTCAATTTCGCCAGCGTCGTTATGGAATTCTTCAACAGGAATAAACGCTTCAGACTTTAAGCCAGCGTTAACTACAACGAAGTTATGGTCGATACGCAGGACTTCAGCCGAAATAACTTGGCCAGTCTTCATGTTCGAGCGGGTTAATGATTCTTCAAATAATTCTGCAAATGATTCAGACATGTATATTCACTTTGTGCCGTCAGAAGGCCCGACGGGTTAGGTTAAAAAAGTCTTTTAGAAACACGCTGATGAAATAAATGCGTTGTGGAGTTTCTAAAGACGCCAAAACTACTACTTACAACTCACTGCCAACTACTTTGCTACCAAAAACTAGACAGTAGCGGATTGATACCAATCTAAAACCGTCTTAACTGCTTGATCTATCGAGAGATCTGATGTTTCAAGCACTTTTGCACCATCAGCTACGAGCAAGGGTGCAGTACCACGGTTACTATCTCTGGCATCCCGCTCCTGCAAATCATGCAGTAAGTCCGACAGTTTAGCAGAAATTCCCTTAGCTATCAATTGCTTATAGCGACGTTCGGCCCTGGCAGCAGCTGTGGCAGTCAAAAAAACCTTCAAAACTGCATCAGGAAATATGATGCTCCCCATATCCCTACCATCGGCCACCAGACCGGGAAATTGACGAAAACTGCGTTGCAAACCGACTAAAGCACTTCTTACCTCAGGATGTACGGCCAATGCTGAGGCTCTAAGCCCTATATTTTCCGTCCGAATCGCATCAGTGACATCCTCCCCATCAAGCCAAATTTGACTATTTTTGAATGAAATCAATAACTTAGGAACTAATAGACCAAGCTCAGAGGCATTTTTGACATCAATACCCCGCTTTTCACTTGCTAAAGCCACTAAACGATATAACGCACCACTATCCAAATAATGAAAACCCAATGTTTCAGCAACCAGCGCCGCAACCGTTCCTTTGCCTGAGGCGGTAGGCCCATCAATCGCAATTACTGGATAGTTACTCATGAAGTTAGTTCACGATCTTTGCAAACTCTGCAAAATAGGTAGGGAAAGTTTTGGCTACGCAGTTTGGGTCGTTGATGGTGAGTGCGCTTGGACCAAAAGCAGCAAGCGAGAAACACATCGCCATGCGATGGTCATCGTAAGTATCAATACCATCAACTGGAGACTTCCAATCACCTAATGATGCAGGTGCGTTAACCAGAATGTAATCCGGCCCCTCTTCAACCATGGCGCCCACTTTTTTTAGTTCTTTTGCCATAGCAGCAATACGATCAGTTTCTTTGACGCGCCAACTCGCAATATTATTTAAGCGCATCGGGCCTTCTGCAAATAAAGCGGCCACTGCCAGCGTCATCGCAGCATCCGGAATTTCCGTGCAATCCAAAGTGATGCCGTTTAATTTTCCATTGGCATTCTTGACGCCAGACACCTCGATCCAATCTTCTCCGGCTGAAATATTTGCACCCATTAATGCGAGTGCATCCGCAAAAGCAACATCCCCTTGAATGCTATCTTTACCGACACCTAACACTCGCACAGGTCCTTGCCCAATGGCGCCTAGCGCCAAAAAGTATGAGGCGGATGAGGCATCCCCCTCCACCGACAACTGACCTGGACTCTTGTAGACCACATCTGAAGTTTTAGCGGGGATAACAAAAGACTGAGAGTCTGGACACGCAACTTTCACCCCAAAACGGGCCATCAGTTTTAAAGTGATATCAATATAGGGCCGAGAGATCAATTCGCCAACCACTTCTATGCAAACAGGATCTTTAGCCACTAACGGCAAAGCCATCAATAATGCCGTTAAGAATTGACTCGATACATCACCACGCACTTTGACAACATCCTTGATCGCAATATCTGCCGCCAAGATCTTGATAGGCGGATACCCTTCTTGCAATTCATATTCAATCTTGGCGCCGACTTGACGCAAGCCATCGACTAAATCGCGGATAGGTCTTTCATGCATACGAGGTACGCCCGATAAGCGATAGTTGCCACCTTGCATCGCTAAAGCCGCAGTCAAGGGGCGAATCGCAGTACCAGCATTGCCCATAAAGAGATCGGCATCTCGCACAGGGAATTGACCGCCACATCCCTCTACTACGCAAACCTTGTCATCCTGATCAATGACAGTGAGACCCAATTGACGCAAGGCATTACGCATCACCTGCGTATCGTCAGCGTCCAGTAAGTTTTTAAGAGTAGTAGTGCCTGAAGAAAGAGCTGCCAACAATAGAGCGCGATTCGAAATACTTTTAGAGCCCGGTAAAACAATGGAGCCTTGCGCTCTTGTAAATGGACCAATACTGATGGAAGGCAAACCACTCATTCCATTGCATCCAAATCTTGACGGGCTTTACTTGCTCTATTAAATAATTTTTCTAAGCCTGCACCATCATTTTCAGCAATTAACTTACGCATATGATTCACAATCAGTAAATACTGATCGAGTTCTTTCAAAATCGCTGTGCGATTGCCCAAACAAATATCACGCCACATCTCAGGACTCGATGCAGCAATACGTGTGAAATCTTTAAAACCAGCTCCTACATGACCAAGCTTTTGCTCTGCATCTTCAGAGTTCACAACACTGGCCATGAGTGCATAAGACAAGATATGAGGCAAATGAGAGACAGCAGCATAAATCGCATCGTGCTGCACAACCCCTATCTTTTTCACAACAGAGCCAACAGACTCCCAAAAACCAATGATCAACGCAGTATCTTCAGGAGAATTTTCCTGCAAAGGACAGATGATCGTTTGCTTGCCTTTGAATAAATCTGCTTTTGCAGCGCTTGCGCCATGTTGTGCACCACCAGCAATAGGATGTGCAGGAACAAATTGGCACGCTTTTTTACCTAATACTTCTTTAGCAGCCAAAATGACATCGCCTTTGGTGCTCCCTGCGTCGGTAATCATGGTGCGAGACTCAAGATGTGGTTCCATCACCTCAAATGCAGCACGCATTTGCGCTACTGGCACACAAAGCACAATGACATCAGACTGCTTTGTTGCTTCAACCAAATCTACTACACCGTCAATCGCCCCCATCTTTTGCGCTTGATCTAGATTTTCTTTGCTGCGACCCACACCTAAAACTTTATTCACAACACCGGCTTGCTTTAACGCCAATCCCAAAGAAGCGCCAATCAAACCAACACCTACAATGGTGACTGTGCCGTAATTGCTTGCAGACTGGATAGTGGTCATAAAGAAAGAATTTCTTTTAATGCGGCAATAAATGCAGCGTTTTCTTCTGGCAATCCAATAGAAATCCGAAGCCACTGTGGCAAGCCGTAGTTGCCTACTGGGCGAACAATGATGCCACGTTTTAGTAACTCCAAATTGATGCGTGCGCCAGCCTGATCATCCTCGCCGACTTTCACTAATACAAAGTTTCCAGCAGATGGTAAGTAACGCAAACCGAATTGATCGAACGCTTTTGTCAGCTGCTCGTAACCAGCGCGATTGAGTTCAAAGCCCTGCTGTAAAAATGTCTTGTCCTGAAATGCTGCAATTGCAGCTGCCTGTGCGAGGCTATTGACATTGAACGGCTGGCGAATGCGATTGAGCAAGTCTGTCAAATGGGGTTGCGCCACACCATAACCAATACGCAATCCCGCTAAACCATACGCCTTAGAAAAACTGCGCGACAAAATCATATTGGGAAAGCGCCTCACCCAAGCAATCGCATCGTAGCGTTGCTCTGGTGTGAGGTATTCGTTATATGCCTCATCAAGCACCACAACCACATGTGCTGGCAAGGCAACCAAGAAATCTTCAATCTCTTTGGCTGTCAGATAGCTACCTGTTGGATTATTAGGATTTGCTACAAATACCAACTTCGCTTTATCACCAGCAGCTTTAATAGCTGCCAACATCGCAGGAAGATCATGGCCATAAGTATCTGTGGCAGCCACTTCGATAGACTTTGCACCTACTGCCTGGGTAGCCAAAGGATAAACAGCGAAAGCATGTTTAGAAAAAATCACCTCATCGCCTGCTTGCGCAACAGCGCGAGCAGCTAACTCCAAAATGTCATTGCTACCATTGCCCAAAGTGATCCAATCACTTGGTACCCCCAAAGAACTGGAGAGGACATTTTTCAGCTCAAAGCCATTGGAATCTGGATAACGGCCTAACTCACCAGCAGCTTTAAGCATGGCCTCTTGGGCGGACTTTGGCATTCCTAATGGATTTTCATTAGATGCTAATTTCACAATCTTGTTTTCATCCAAACCATACTCGCGTGCAACTTCGCTGATGGGGCGACCACCAACATAAGGTGCAATTGCATGGATATGTTTTAGACCAATCTTAGATGCCATTTGGTTTTTTAAGCGTTCTTATTTTTAAATAAATTAAGCAGAGTGCGGATAAGAACCCAAATTCTTATAGAACGCAGCCACTGCTTTCAGTTCTTTTAGCGCCTCAACCACCTGCGCATCATCTGCATGACCTGCAATATCGATGTAAAAGTGATATTCCCAAGTACCTTTGCGCGCCGGTCTTGACTCAAAACGATTCATGGAGACGCCATGCTTGGCCAAAGGAGCCAAAAGACGATGCACTGCACCGGGTTGGTTATCTACTGAGAGCACTAATGAAGTTTGATCTTTACCAGTAGGCTGGCACTCATAGTTACCCACAACGACGAATCGAGTGCGATTATGGGGATCATCTTGAATTTGCGCTGCCACCGCTTGCAAGCCGTAAGCTTCTTGCGCGGGATCGCCCGCAATAGCAGCTATGGTGGAATCATTCGCAGCCAATCTCGCTGCTTCTGCATTACTACTGACCGCCTGACGTTTCAGTTGGGGCGCATGCACACTCAACCACTGCTGGCATTGCGCCAGCGCTTGTGCATGAGCACAAACGGTTGTGACGCCATCTAAGTTTCCAGTTTTAGTGAGCAAGTGATGACGAATCGGCAAAACTACTTCGCCACTAATGCGCATCGAAGAATCTAATAACAAATCTAAAGTACGTGAGATTGCGCCCTCACTCGAGTTCTCAACAGGCACCACACCAAACTGTGCCGCACCTTTATCAACCGACTTAAACACTTCGTCCAAACTGGCACATGGCAAGCCTGCAATCGAGTGACCAAAATAGGTTTGCGCCGCTTGTTCTGAGAATGTTCCCACCGGCCCGAGATAGGCAATCGTTTGACGCGCTTCTAGTGCGCGGCAGGCTGACATCACTTCTCGCCAAATCGCAGCAATTCCATCTGGCAACAATGGGCCCTGGTTTATTTCCTGAAGGCGTGCAACAACTTGACGTTCGCGCTCAGGGCGAAACACTGGCGAGGAGAATCCTCCCTTAACATGGCCCACTTCTTGCGCCGCTTTAGCACGTTGCGTGAGTAAATCTAAAATTTGCGCATCTAATGCGTCTATTTTTTCCCTTAAGGGAGCTAAGCGCTGTTCTTCAGTACTCATCAAGCCCGCCTTTCAAAGTCACGCATAAATTCCACCAAGGCTTTTACCCCTTCTAAGGGCATCGCGTTATAAATACTAGCCCGCATTCCGCCAGCTGCTTTATGACCACGCAAAGCAACTAAACCAGCAGCGTTAGATTGCGCCAAAAATTCTGCGTTCAGATTCTCATCTTTTAAGAAGAAAGTCACGTTCATACGTGATCGATATTCTTTTGTGACGCGGTTTTCATACAAACTGCTTTGATCGATAAAGTTGTAGAGCAAGGCAGCTTTTTCTTGATTGCGTTTTTCCATTGCCTTGACGCCGCCTTGCTTTAACAACCACTTAAACACCAGGCCTGCCATGTAGATAGAAAAAGTGGGTGGGGTATTAATCATCGATTGGGTATTGGCTTGAATAGACCAATCCCAAATCGTGGGAGTAATTCCCATGCTATGTCCAATCAGATCCTTACGAACAATCACAATGGTTACCCCTGCAGGGCCAATATTTTTCTGCGCACCGCCAAACCATACTGCGCCCTTAGCAATATCCATTTCTTTAGAGAGAATATTGCTAGAGATATCGGCGACCAGCGGAACATTGCCAACATCAGGCACATCAGGAAATTCCACCCCACCAATCGTTTCATTGGCACAGTAATGAACATAAGCTGCATCACTGGACAGCTTCCATGTTGATTGCGGCGGAATCGTATTAAATTTTTCTGCAGCTGATGAGGCGACAAGATTCGCTGTACCGTATTTCTGTGCCTCTTTGTAGGACTTTTCAGACCAAATACCAGTGACTAAAAAATCGGCCTTAGGGCCATTTTTTGCCAGGGGCATCAGATTCATCGGAATCGCCGCATTTTGTCCGAGACCCCCACCTTGCAATAGCAAGATCTCATGGGAATCAGGAATATTCATGAGTTTGCGTAAATCAGCAATCACTTCTTCATACACTTGCATGAATTCTTTGCTGCGATGACTAATCTCCATTACGCTCGTGCCCAATTTTTGCCAATTGAGCATTTCATCGGCAGCCTGCTTCAGCACCTCTTCCGGCAAAGTAGCGGGTCCCGCAGCGAAATTAAATATGCGGCGGTCAAAAGTCATGATGTGTTCTGGTCTAAAAGGTGACGCTTAAGCGTCACCCGCCGTATCGTCAGTAGAATCCGTTGCTGGATCCGCAGCGACATCACCTTCATCTGCATCATCCGCTTCATCATCTGAATCGCTTTCAGCAATACGCTGCAAACCAGACAAACGAGTTCCTTCATCGACGTTGATCAATGTGACGCCTTGGGTAGCACGCCCCATCTCACGAATCTCAGAAACACGAGTGCGAACCAATACGCCGCCAGTAGTAATCAACATGATTTGATCTTCTGGAGAGACTAGGGCAGCGGCAACGACTTTGCCATTACGCTCCGTTGTCTGAATCGCAATCATGCCCTTAGTACCGCGACCATGGCGCGTGTATTCAGCAATCGGTGTACGTTTTCCAAAACCGTTTTCAGTGGCAGTCAATACGCTGCTTGGAATCGTTACGCCGTTGGCATCCACATGAGCGGCTTGCGCACCTTCTGCTGCTTCTGCAGGTGCAACGAGCATAGCGATCACTTGATGACCTTCACCTAAATTCATACCACGCACACCACGCGCTGTACGACCCATAGGACGAACATCATTCTCATCAAAGCGTACTGCTTTACCTGCATCTGAGAACAACATCACATCATGCTGACCATCGGTAATAGCAGCACCAACTAAGAAATCGTTGTCATTTAAATCGACTGCAATAATGCCGGCCTTACGAGGGTTTGAGAAATCCGACAAACGCGTCTTCTTCACAGTACCCAAGCTGGTCGCCATAAAGACGTAATGATCATCTTGGTAACCCTTAATCGGCAAAATCACAGTGATTTTTTCGCCTTCAATCAATGGGAACATATTGACGATCGGCTTACCGCGAGAAGTACGACTGCCTTGCGGTACCTCCCACACTTTGAGCCAGTACATACGGCCACGATCAGAGAAGCAAAGAATCGTATCGTGCGTGTTCGCTACGAACAGAGTGTCAATCCAGTCTTCATCTTTCGTTGCAGCCGCTTGTTTACCGCGACCACCACGTTTTTGCGCGCGGTATTCGCTAAGCGGTTGACTCTTCATATAACCAGTATGTGAGAGTGTCACCACCATATCTTGTGGCGTAATTAAATCTTCGGTAAAGAGTTCGGTGGCATTCATTTCAATAAATGAACGACGACCTGTATCGCTACCAGCCGCACCATACTCTGACTGAACTTCTTTTAATTCGCTTTCGATCACTTGTGTAACGCGTTCTGGTTTTGCCAACAAATCTAGCAAGTCAGAAATCTCTGCCATCACCTCTTTGTATTCATTGACAATCTTGTCTTGCTCAAGACCAGTCAAGCGTTGCAAACGCATCTGCAAAATCTCTTGCGCTTGACTATCTGAAAGACGATACAAGCCGGTCGATTGCATGCCATATTCAGGCAGCAAACCTTCTGGGCGGTAGGCATTACGGCCGCCTGGTGTATCGGATTCAGCACGCGCCAACATCTCGCGCACCATAGATGAATCCCAAGCTTTGCCCATCAACTCTTGTTTGGCAATAACAGGGTTTGCAGCCGCTTTAATAATCGCAATGAACTCGTCTATGTTTGCCAATGCAACAGCAAGGCCTTCTAAGACGTGACCACGCTCACGCGCTTTGCGCAATTCAAAAATGGTGCGACGTGTGACCACTTCACGACGATGCTGCAAGAAATATTCCAGCATCTGTTTCAAGTTCAACAAGCGTGGTTGGTTGTCCACCAACGCAACCATGTTCATACCGAAGTTGTCTTGAAGCTGCGTACTCTTATACAAATTATTGAGAACAACTTCAGGCACTTCACCGCGCTTGAGTTCAATCACAACGCGCATGCCGGATTTATCTGACTCATCACGCAAATCAGAAATGCCTTCGATTTTTTTCTCGTTCACAAGCTCCGCAATACGCTCGAGCAAGTTCTTTTTATTCACCTGGTAGGGCAACTCATCCACGATGATGGCTTGGCGCGCACCCTTGTCTAAATCTTCAAAGTGAGTCTTGGCACGCATCACTACCCGACCGCGACCGGTCCGATACCCTTCGCGCACCCCCTGGAGGCCATAAATAATCCCTGCCGTCGGGAAATCTGGGGCTGGAATGATCTCAATCAGCTCATCAATTGAGCATTCTGGGTTGCGCAGGACGTGTAAACAGGCAGAAATCACCTCATCTAGGTTATGAGGGGGGATATTGGTCGCCATACCCACCGCAATGCCAGAACTGCCATTAATCAGCAAATTCGGCACTTTGGCCGGCAAAATCAGGGGTTCTTTCTCGCTACCGTCGTAATTTGGCCCAAAATCGACGGTTTCTTTGTCCAAATCGGCCAAAAGGTCATGGGCGATCTTGCGTAGGCGGATCTCGGTATAGCGCATTGCAGCAGCGTTATCCCCGTCCACGGAGCCAAAGTTACCCTGGCCGTCAACCAGCATATAGCGCAAGGAGAAGTCCTGTGCCATACGAACGATGGTGTCATACACCGCAGAATCACCGTGCGGATGGTATTTACCGATTACATCGCCAACTATACGGGCAGATTTTTTGTAAGCTCGGTTCCAATCGTTGTTTAATTCATACATTGCGAATAAGACCCGGCGGTGAACCGGTTTGAGGCCATCACGCACGTCTGGCAGGGCTCTGCCGACGATGACACTCATTGCGTAGTCCAAATAGGACCGCCGCATTTCGTCTTCGAGGGATATTGGTAGTGTTTCTTTAGCGGCTTGTTCCATCTAGAAATAATATCATTTTGATGACAGAGGGGCGCTATGCTAAGATTCTGTCAGTTTGTACGAAATTGAGATGTGTCGCTTTGCAGTTTTGGCTTTAAGGTAGGGCGAATTACATTTAAGTTTGACTTTAATTAAAAAGAGATTTTTGAGGACTAAAAATGAACAAAACCCTAAAAGTGTTGCTCGCATCTGTTATTACTGTTTCTGCTTCTGCAGCAATGGCTTCTGACAACTGGGAGAACAGCTCTGGCTTGAACTGGAGAAACGGCGATGGCACATTGTGCTGGCGCGATAGCAGCTGGACTCCAGCTACTGCCGCTAAAGGTTGCGATGGTGCATTGGTAGCTAAACCAGCATCAGGCGTTAGCCAAAGCAAGATCACTTTGCAAGCTGACACACTCTATGACTTCGATAAATCTACATTGAAGCCAGAAGGCAAAGCAACTTTGGACAAAATCGCTGCTGATTTGAAGAAAATCAAATTGGAAGTGATCATCGCTGTTGGTAACACTGATAGCGTTGGTACAGATGCTTACAACATGGCTTTGGGTCAACGTCGTGCACAATCTGTTAAAGCTTACCTCGTAAGCAAAGGTGTTGACGGTAGCCGCATCTACACAGAATCAAAAGGCAAGAGCAATCCAGTTGCATCTAACGCAACTGCTGAAGGCCGCGCTAAGAACCGCCGTACTGACATCGAAGTTGTTGGTACAGCAGCTAAGTAATTCACTTTACTTGTAAAAAAGCCCGCTTCAAGCGGGCTTTTTTATTTCCGCTATATTCGTACTTCATACACCTATTACAGTTAAAACAACCACCTATTCCATGAATGTAGATCAATCCGAAATCGCTAAATTTAGCGCCCTCGCCCATCGTTGGTGGGACCCAAATAGCGAATTTAAGCCTTTGCATGCCATCAATCCTTTGCGTTTAAATTGGATTCAATCTTTTGTAAACCTAGATGGCAAAAAAGTGGTTGATGTTGGCTGCGGCGGTGGCATTTTGGCTGAGTCGATTGCGCAAGCAGGAGCTGATACCACTGGCATCGACTTATCAGAAAAGGCACTCAAAGTTGCAGAATTACATGCATTAGAAGTAGGCGCCAATCTTACTTATCGCTCAATTTCTGCGGAAGCATTAGCCGATGAGCAATCAGAACAATATGATGTGGTCACTTGCATGGAAATGCTAGAGCACGTACCAGACCCCGCATCTGTAGTTCGCGCCTGCGCAAAACTGTGCAAACCCGGTGGAACACTTTTTTTCAGCACTTTGAACCGTAATCCCAAATCGTATTTATTTGCCATTATTGGCGCCGAATACCTACTCAAACTCTTGCCCAAAGGTACTCACGAATACGCAAAATTTATCAAGCCATCAGAATTGGTAGGTTTTACTCGTGATGCCCATTTAGACATGCTGGGAATGAAGGGTATGAGTTATAACCCGATGACACAGGTTTACAGCCTCACTGATGATGTGGATGTGAACTACATGATTGCCGTACGTAAATGACAAAGTCTGCATCCTACAGCCCTTTTCAGGGCGTATTTTTTGATCTAGATGGCACCCTAGCAGATACCGCCCCCGATCTCGTTGCTGCTACCAATCAACTCCTTATTGCCCGCAATCTCACACCAAAGCCTTATGAATTTCTAAGGCCCTATGCTTCGGCTGGCGCAAGGGGGTTATTAGAAGGGGCATTTGGCATTCATCCAGACCATCCAGATTTCATTTCACTAAGAGATGAATTTTTTGGTAACTATGAAAAAGCTTTGTTGGTCGAAAGTAAGTTGTTTGATGAGATGCATCATCTGCTTGATCAAATGGATAGCGCCAAACTTCCTTGGGGCATTGTGACCAATAAAAGCGCGCGCTTTACTAATCCATTGGTTGATTTAATGGGATTAGGACAACGCGCCATTGCTACAGTTTCTGGCGATACAACACCACATTCAAAACCCCACCCTGAACCGATATTGCATGCCGCAAGATTGGCCAATATTGATCCCACTAAGTCAATCTATGTTGGCGATGACATCAGGGATGTTGTGGCAGGCAAAGCCGCAGGCATGAAAACAGTTGCTGCTGCATATGGTTATTGCGGCTGCAAAGAGCCTCCAGAAGCTTGGGGTGCGGATTACATCATCTACCAACCACTTGAATTGCTGCCAATCCTCTTTCCCAATCAGGGATAAAAGATATTCTGCAATTTCGCTCAAGCGGCTTTAAAATAGTACTTCCAGTGCATAACTCCGGGGTCGACATGGTTTCGACGTGGATTACAAAGCATCAAGGGCATACCGAGGACCCGTTATCTCGTAAATCAATGGGAATGTAATAACTGCTAACGACGAACGTTACGCACTAGCCGCTTAATTGCGGTTGCCCCTGAACTGATTCTCTCTTGGGTCAGGTAGCGCAAGCTACATCAGGGTCATATACAAGAGATAAGACTATTTTGCGTCACGAAGAATAGTACGAAAACCTAGTGAATCGTCAGTAATGAACGTGTCAATCCGTGCCTTATTGATTAAATCAAACGATATGACTAAGTATGTAGAACTTGTTGTGGAGGATTTGCGGACGCGGGTTCGATTCCCGCCGACTCCACCATATTAGTAGGCCGCTCTGTTTACAGAGAGGTTATTTCTTGAGAATCAGCTCGAATTACCGCGGTGCCAAGCGCCACAGTGAAGTCATTTCACGTGATCGGGCAACATACAAGGGATTTGTTGAATCAGACGCTTTTGGATGACGAGGTTTGATCTCCATGCGATCAATGACTTTTAAATCCGCATCTTCAATCCACGACAGCAATTGTTCGCGAGATCTCAAGCCTAAATGCTCAGCCAAATCGGATAACACCAACCATCCCTCACCCCCAGGCAACAAATGATCTTTTAGGCCCGCCAAAAAACCTTTCAGCATTTGACTACCAGGATCATAGACCGCATGCTCTAAAGGGGAGCTTGGCCTAGCAGGAAGCCAGGGGGGATTGCAAACAATCAGCGCTGCTTTACCTTGCGGAAATAAATGGGCTTTCTCAACGCTAATACGATTTGCAAGGCTTAAGCGCTCAATGTTTTCTTTTGCGCAAATCATTGCGCGATCATCCTGGTCTGTTGCTACTATTCTTTCGATCTGACGTGATGCAAGTAGCACTGACAAAACTCCACTACCCACGCCTATATCAAAAGCCGTGGAGCTCGCTTGCAAAGCCTTTGGTAGCGGCGCATTAAGAACAAGGTCTATGTATTCACCGCGCACAGGAGAAAACACACCATAGTGAGGGTGAATGCGAATTTCCCCTCCCTTCCCCAGCGAAATGGGCACCCCCTTTTTACGCCACTCATGTGCACTAATAACACCCAGTAATTCACGTAATGAAACCACATATGATTGAGTTTGTGTGCCATACACTTCTTGACACGCTTGCCTCACATCCGGAGCACGCCTCAGAGGAATCGTGTGATCCGCCTGAATGTGCACCAATATCATCCCCAGTATTCGTGCACGCTGCGATTGTGAAAGTCGGTATTGATTAAAAATATCAATGGGATTCTGAACCGCTGGAGATACTGAATTTTTCTTTTCCAGACGCTGCGATTTTTTCGATGGCCTCTCGACCCTTCTGACTAAAGCCTGAAGCAGCTGTCGGGCATTCTGAAAATCCCCCCGATACAAAATGGCGGTTCCTTCACATGCGTATCGGTAAGCTTGATCAGCTGTGAGTGTGTCATCACTAATCAGAATGCGCTTATGCGGCAATATGCCATTTTCCGAATGCCACCGAGCAAAGAAGAGCTCGCCATTCTCTTGCCACTGCATCATCAAGAAGTCACAAAACGATTATTTTGATAATCATCAATTGCCTGTTCAATTTCTGCACGAGTATTCATAACAAAAGGTCCATACTGAACAACCGGTTCATGAAGAGGTAATGCCGCAAGCACTATAAATTGCGCACCCTGGTTTCCAGATTTGGCTCTTAACAAGTCGCCATCGCCAAGCACAATAGCAGCTTGTTTTGGGACAGCTTTTGTTGGAGCGCCAAGCTCTAACTCGCCCTCATATACATAAACAAAGGCGTTGAGTTCTTTGGGGATCCGTTGCTCAAACGTCGCATTCGCCGGCAGAGTCACATCCAAAAATAATGGGGCGGTAGTAATGCCTTGAATAGGGCCTTGAATTTGAAGATCACCATCACTATAAGTGCCAGCGATGACCTTTACGCTTCCGCCGCTATTAAGCGGCACTTTGGGGATACTCTCAACCTGAATATCTTGATAGCCAGCAGGCTTCATCTTTTCTTTCGCTGGCAAGTTAATCCACAACTGAAAACCACGCATTGCGCCGGAGACTTGCTGTGGCATTTCAGAATGAATAATGCCACGCCCTGCCGTCATCCATTGCACGCCGCCAGTTTTGAGATGTCCGCGATTACCTAGATGATCTTCATGCAACATGTGCCCTTCGAGCATATAAGTAACCGTCTCAAAACCGCGATGAGGATGCGGCGGAAATCCTGCTACATAATCATTAGGATCATTTGATGAAAACTCGTCTAGCATTAAAAAAGGATCTAACCTGACTTGTTGCTGACCCCCTAAGCTACGACGCAGCTTTACACCAGCACCATCCGAGGTAGCAATCCCAGGAATAATCGTTTGGACATCACGAATCATCTACAAACTCCTCATCATCTAAGCAGGTGGATGATCTTCTGGATGAACATCAAGCGCAATTAAGAAACGAGAAACCATGTTGTATGCCGCTATCACGGTGACTAACTCCACTGTGTCGGTATTACCCAAAGATTTTTGCAAACGCTTCATCAGCTCTGGATCCACTTTAATATTTCGCGTCATTTGCAAGGATAAATCTGCTGCATCATTCTCCACTTGAGAGAACAACTCTCTAGGAAAATGCGCTTGTCCGATCAAACGCAAAGCCTGCACTTGCTCTTCGGTGCCACCAGCCTTTTTAAATGGTGGTGCGTGATGAAAAAATTCGTATTCAGCGTCATTCAGAACCGCTACGCTACACATTGCGAGCTCACGCAATTTCGGGTCCAAGGAAAGTCTATTACGAATACCTCCAATAAACTGATTCCACCCCTCAGCAATGGGCACACTGTGCAGCAACATGCGATCCAAATTCATAAATTGACCGCCACGACGCTCACGAATCGCAGCCACTAATGCTGCAGGTTCTGCCAAATCCATTGGCTGATATGGAATTAAACGTTCTGACATATGTGTATTCTTTTTAGGAGTCATTTTTTCGATTAAGGTCTCAAGATTACCACCGCCTGAGCTGATTTGCTCGATAATGAATATCTGCTCTTGGAAAGAAATGATGAAGTCAATTCTAAATATTGCCGCCTATTTGTTTGTCACTCTTGATGAGCTGACGAAGCTGCGCGACAAAATGCTCAGCGAATGCCATATCAGAGAACTCAAAGGCACTATATTGCTCACCGGCGAAGGCATCAATCTTTTTCTTGCTGGCAAACCCGAGCAATTAAGAGGTTTCCTAAGTTGGCTAAGAGAGGATCCTCGGTTTGCTCCACTGCAAGCAAAAGAAAGTTGGTCTGATGAGCAGCCATTTAAAAAAATGCTTATTAAAATTAAGAGCGAAATTATTCGCATGAATCATCACAGCATTCAACCAGAAAAAGGTCGAGCAAATTTTATTTCGCCAAAAAAATTGCAAGAGTGGCTTGATCGTGGCACAGATGATCTGGGGCGCCCAGTTGTCATGATTGATACCCGCAATGCTTTTGAAGTTGAGTATGGCACTTTTGAAAACGCCGTGCACTTTGATATCAAAAGATTCACAGAGTTTCCAGCGGCTATTTCTGCTCAGAAAGAAGCGTTAAGCGATAAGACGCTGGTTAGCTTTTGTACGGGCGGCATTCGCTGTGAAAAATCAGGGCTTTATATGCGCGAAATTGGCATGGAGCACAGCTACCAATTGGAAGGGGGCATCCTAAAATACTTTGAAGAAGTGGGCTCTGCTCACTATCAAGGTAGCTGCTTTGTCTTTGATGAACGGGAAGCACTGGATCCAAATTTGGATACTATTCCAATAGAGCGTTCGATTCGCAAAAAAAATCAAACCTGAGTAACTACATCATCAAAATGACAAAAGAAGGAATGGGAAGCAATGACTTCATTGGCTAATATTGTTATTCTGGGCGATTATGAACGCGCATTAAAACGCTTTTCCCATTGGGACAAAATAGAAAAACAAGCTAACATCACGATTCATCACGAACCCCTGCGTGATGAGGCTCTCTATAACGCCGTCAAAGATGCAGATGCTATTGCGATTGTGCGCGATCGTTCCCCATTTAATGAGGCCATGATTGCGCGTTTGCCGAGACTGA
This sequence comes from Polynucleobacter sp., assembly GCF_018500155.2. Taxonomy (GTDB): domain Bacteria; phylum Pseudomonadota; class Gammaproteobacteria; order Burkholderiales; family Burkholderiaceae; genus Polynucleobacter. Next base: position 24,216 of record NZ_JAHBAK020000002.1, on the reverse strand, counting down.
AATTTTTTATGTTTACTGGCGAGCGCAATGGCACTCTAGATGCAACAGCACTGATGTCCCGCAATATTCCAATTGCATGTACTCCTGGCGGACCTTCAAAGGAGACGACCGCCGAGTTAACCTGGGCCCTGATTCTTGGAGCTTCTAAACGCTTGATTGAGGAAAACAAACTCATTGCATCAGGAGGTTGGCGCGATTCGCTTTCAGTGCTACCCATGCTATCCGGCGAACGCTTGGGGATTATGGGACTTGGAGCGATTGGCAGCCGAGTGGCCCGCGTGGGAGCTGCCTTTGGCATGGAAGTGGTGGCTTGGAGCCCTCGGATGACGCCGGAACGTGCAGCAGCTGAAAATGCAAAAGCCGTTAGCCTGGAAGAATTGCTTTCTACCTCCAAAGTAGTATCTATGCACTTGGTGGCTGGACCCGGAACCAAGGGACTTATCAGCGCAGATCAATTAGCTTTGATGCGCCCAGACTCTATCCTCGTCAATACATCTCGGTCGGCCCTAATTAATATGAGCGACTTACAAAATGCGTTGGCAGCAGGCAAGCCTGGTCAAGCTGCCGTCGATGTATTTGATATCGAACCACTGCCAGCAAATGATCCTTTACGTAATACACCTAATCTTTTGGTAACCCCTCACTTAGGATTTATTGCTGAACCTATCTTTGCGACTTTCTCCAAGGGAATTACCGATACACTTGAGGCTTGGTTAGAAAACAAGCCAGTGCCCCACCCTTACGCGCCAAAGTAAAAAAACATCCATCTTGAAAACGCTTACCCCAAAAGATCTTTTTATTGGATTTAGCAAAATCGGCATGTCTGGATTTGGCGGGGTTTTGCCTTGGGCTCGCCGCACGATAGTAGAACAAGAAAAATGGTTAACGGCCGAAGAATTTAGCGCAATGCTAGGTATTTGCCAAATTGTCCCGGGACCCAATATTGTCAATCTTGGTGTCTGCGTGGGCAGTCGTTTTGCTGGCATCCCAGGTGCCATTGCTGCTGTCTTAGGCTTGATGCTTGGGCCGGTCGCACTTCTACTGATCCTGGCCGTACTGTATGAACACTACAGCTATATGCCTATTGTTCAAGGCATGTTAAGAGGAGTATCAGCGGTGGGGGTTGGTTTAATTGCAAGCACAGGATTTAAGATGTTGCGCACTGAGCTGAAGTATCCACTCATGCTCTCGGTCATTATCTTTGTCATACTTGCAGCCACTGTATTTCATTTGGGCCTAGGTTGGGTTGTGTTACTCGCCTCACCTCTCGCCATTCTTTTAGCATGGAAGAAGACTCAAAAATGATCAGTACCCTATTGAGTCTTTTTCTGAAATTTTCTTTATTTTCCATATTTGCTTTTGGTGGCATCAATGCCCTTCTCCCTGTCTTGTATGACTTATCAGTCAATCAAGAGCATTGGATTAATGGACAAACCTTCTCAGATTATTTTGCAATAGCGCAGGCCGCTCCTGGCCCGAACTTAATGACAGTGACATTGATCGGCTGGAATGTAGGGGGCGTTATTGGTGCCCTCATTGCAACGCTAGCCATTTCCTGGCCTTCATCAATCATGATTTATTTTCTGCAACGCTCTATTTTGAATATGCAAAATAAGCAACGGCAGCAAATGATTCAATATGCTGCAGGAGCGCTGGCTGTTGGACTTGTCTTAGCGGCAGCTTGGCAAATCGCCCATCAAATTAACCAAAGCCTAGCCGCATACCTATTGACGGTAGGAACTATTGCGATTACCTTTTTTACACGCTGGCATCCTCTTTATTTAATTGCTATTGGCGCATTATTAGGCATCTTTGGTTTCATCTAATGAAGGTGAAAAATGAAAAATATGAAATTATTTAAATGGGTCTTTCTTGCCGTGCTAGGGGCAGAAACACTGATAGGTTCAGGCGCTTATGCTCAATCAAACTACCCGAATAAACCGATCAATTTCATCGTGCCTTATGCCGCCGGAGGAGGAGCGGATGCTCGCAGCCGTCAGATGGCACAAAAAATGAGTGTGATTTTGAAACAACCCATTGTTGTTGATAACAAGCCTGGCGCGGGTGGAAATATCGGAACTGAATTTATTGCTCGTGCAGCACCAGATGGCTACACCATTGGCATGGGGAATTTTGCACCCATGGCTGTTAATAAGACTCTCTTTAGCAATTTGCGTTACGACCCAGAAACGGACATCACTCCTATTATTTTGATTGAAAAAGGACCTTTGGTACTAGTCGTCAATCCAAGCTCTCCTTATAAAAACCTTCAAGACATTATTAATGCTGCAAAGGCAAAACCTGGTGTACTCACGTTTTCATCGGGGGGCATTGGCGGTAGTCACCAACTATCTGCTGAGATTTTTGAGCAAAGTGCCGGAATTGACATGATTCATGTGCCATATAAAAGTGGCTCTGCCGCACTTACAGATCTGATGGCGGGTAATGTGAACATGATGTTTGATCAAATGTATTCTGCAATGCCATCGATTAAAGCTGACAAATTGCGTCCGATTGCGATCACTAGTAAAAAACGCTCCCCATTATTGCCAAATGTCCCTAGCTTCACCGAGCTAGGTTACCCAAAAGTAGAAGTATTAAATTGGCAAGGATTGATAGCACCCAAAGGGACGCCCAAAGAAATTATTGACAAACTTAATGCTGCAGCGAATGAAGCTCTCAAAGATCCGCAATTAAGAGAGCTTATGCTTTCCCAAGGAAATGAAATTGGCGGAGGCACACCCGCCGATTTTGCAGCACTTATTCGCTCTGAGTCGATTCGATGGGGCGCAGTTGTAAGAATTGCAAAAATCAAGCCAGAATAAATCGAAACCTCGCTACTCTAATAAATAAGGGGGCTTTGCCCCCTTATTTATTTCAAAGCTTGATAAGTCAAAATACCCAAGAAGGTCAACACAATTGAGCCTAAGAGATTCAGCAGCGCTGTACCCAATGCCCAAGTTAACTCTCCGCGCTGAATCAACGCTACTACTTCAGCAGAAAAACTGGAGAAAGTGGTTAACCCCCCTAGAAATCCCGTAACTACAAGGAGTCGCCACTCTGGAGATAATTGGGGATTGTTACCAAAAAATGCTACTGCTAAACCGATTAAATAGCCGCCAACCATATTGGAGATAAAAGTGCCCAGGGGAATAGTTGATGCGGCACTCACCGTTAAAAAATTAAATCCCGCCCTCAATAAAGCACCTAGTCCAGCGCCGCAAAAAATGACAAAAATGGAGAGCCACATAATAGTTTCTTTATTGAACGGTAAACCCGAGCATACTAATCGAGCTCATTTCAATGCCATCAACAAATACATTGGCACGTTCATCATCTCGTTGCAATGCTAAGGTGTATATCGCTGGCCAATAATGCTCAGGGGTTGGAATGGACATATGAGCAGCTTGCCCATATTTTTCCCACTCTATCAGTGGCTCATGACGGTTTGCTTGCATCATGGAAATAAAAAAAGCATTGAAATCTTTCGCCCAAGGATATGGCTTAGCATCCTCTTGCCAATGAATGGTGCGCAGATTGTGAACTATGTTGCCACTGGAAAGTATGAGAATATTTTCATCACGCAAAGGTTGCAATTGTTTTGCAAGGTGATAGTGCTCGCTCGCCGATATAGACCCATCTAAGCTAAGTTGCACCACCGGCACATCGGCGTCGGGATAAAGATACTTCAGCACCGACCAAGCACCATGATCTATTCCCCATTCGTTTTCTTCTAGTACTACAGGTACATCTAATAATTCCTGGACACGATCAGCAAGCGCAGGGCTTCCCGGTGCAGGATATTGAATATCGAAAAGCGCTTGAGGAAAACCGCCAAAATCATGAATCGTTTTTGGGTTTTTCATAGCGGTAACCCACGTACCTCGGGTTACCCAATGAGCTGAAATTACCAGAATGGCGTCTGGGCGCTTGAGTGTTTTGCCTAAAGCAGCCCAAGCATCGGTAAAACGATTGGGCTCTAGGGCATACATCGGACTACCATGGCCAGCAAATACAGCAGGTTGGCGATGGCTAGTCATTAAAACGGTTTAACCGAATACGTAACCAGTATGAGCAGCTACTAAAGCAAACAAAATCGCTAGGCTTGTTGCAGCAGCCAACATCACGATCAGAGTAATAATTTTCTTATTAACTTCTTCTTTAGATTCGTTATGCCATTCGTTCATGCTAATTCCTCTGTAAACACATTAATGATGAGTGCCATTATCCACTATCGCCCCCGGCCAGCCTTGCGCATCATACCTTTTCCGCCGCCAAAGCCTGCCTGAGGCCTACCTGCCGGGCCAGATGGCCCTTTTGGCGCAGGCGGCCGAGCCGGAGGTTTAGCTGCTACTGGCTTAGAAGGGGTTTTAGGGGTGGTTTTCTTTTCGTCAGTCACTTTAGGCTCCTGTGGATATCATATTGCCATGATTACCGACTATTCTATCCAAGCTGTCGCCATTAATGCGATTCCATTGATTTTTGCCATCACCATTCATGAGGCCGCCCATGGTTACGCTGCCCGAAGATTTGGCGACAATACCGCTTATATGCTTGGTCGGGTAAGCCTCAATCCCGCAAAGCATATTGATCCTGTGGGCACTATTCTCATTCCCTTAGCGCTGATCTTGACCGGATCCCCCTTCTTGGTGGGCTATGCAAAACCGGTCCCCGTGAATTTTGGGCGCTTACGCAACCCCAGAATTGACTCTATTTGGGTCGCCCTAGCAGGACCGGGCTCTAATTTCTTTCAGGCGCTGTTTTGGGCTATTTTGCTGATCTTGTTGCTAGGTTTTGGCATCAATGAAAAATTCTTTATTTCAATGGCGCAAGCGGGTATTACCTGGAATTTAGGCTTGCTCGTTTTTAATCTTTTTCCACTACCCCCTCTAGATGGCGGACGCATCCTCTCCAGCTTATTGCCCACCCGTCAATCCATTGCCTTAGGCAAACTTGAGCCCTGGGGATTTTTTATTGTCCTTGCACTGGTATTTACTGGAATTATCAGCAGCCTCTGGATGGAACCTTTAATGGCTTTTTTCAAATGGGTTGTTTACCTACTCACTATTCCATTGCAAATGCTCTTTTGATAAATCTTTGCAGAAAACTGTGTTTTCTAGAGTATCCTAAGTCCAGCACACACGCTGTCGCACTATTTAGCCGTCCAATCCATTGAATCGAGGTCAATATGAAACTACAAAAACTGATTCTAGTTACTACTGCAACCACTCTATGCATCAGCGCAGGCTCTGCTCTCGCGCAATTCCAAAAGCCAGAAGATGCCATCAAATATCGCCAAAGTGTTTTTACTGTGATGGCGAACGCATTTGGAAAAATGGGCGCAGTTGTCAAAGGTGAAGCCCCATACAACAAAGATGACGTTGCCAAGAATGCTGCAATTGTCGCTACTTTAGCCCCCCTGCCATGGCAAGCGTTTGGCCCAGGCACTGAGGGTGGCAAAGCCCAGCCTGCTGTTTGGTCTGATAACGCTAAATTCAAAGCAGCATCTGAAAAAATGCAATTAGCGGTAGCTGATCTCAATAAAGCAGCGCAATCTGGAGATGTTGAAAGCTTTAAAAAATCATTTGGCGCTGCCAGTCAGACCTGCAAAGGCTGTCATGATGATTTCAAAAAGAAATGATTCGGCCGTAACTCTTTTTATTGAGTGATCAGGTAACCGACCACGATAGCAATAGCGCTAAATAAAATCAGCGCTATTGTGCGATGCATGACTCCATCTTTCGATGGTTGACCCAAGTCAGAAGGTAAATAACTTGCCTCTTCGCTTGGGTCGATTTCTTTATCGCCGGTGAGCATAGGTTTAATTAGATTTTCACCCTTGAATTTTTTATAAAACCAAATCGCAGAAATATGGATCGTGATCAAGGTATATATCACTACTTGGTTGCCTTCATGAATCTCGGATAAAAAAGAGACGATGAAATTGGGAACATATTTAGCTAAAGGACCCTGAAAAGCAATTTCGTCATCCACAAACAAGCCGGTAATCACTTGAACGCTCAAGACAAACAACAACGCAAACACCGAGAGCGCCCCAATGGGGTTGTGCCCGAGGACGCGTACAGTCCTGCCCTGTAGATACTCCAAGATTGCCCTACGTGTTGGGATAAAGGAACTAAAGCGGGCATGTTTGGAACCTATAAATCCCCAGATAAACCTAAAGATGAGTAAGGTAAGAATGCTGTAGCCAAAATAGGCATGCCACTCAATCGCATTGCCACCTAAATTGACACTGATAAGGCTTCCAGCGATGCATAACACCAAAAGCCAGTGAAATAAGCGAATTGGCAAATCCCAAACACGAATAATCTTTTTCATATCCTAAGGATAAAGCACAAAAAGCTAGTTCTTTCTAAGCGCTTTAAGGGCTGGGTTATTTGATCTTCGGCAAATCTTGCTGAATAATTTTTAAACCCTCGCGCAAAGCCTTCTGATAACGCTCACGTTCCGTTTGTATCGACTCAGAAGTCCAGGTATAAAAGCCTTCACCTGTCTTCATGCCAAATTTTCCACCCTCTACTCGATCACTCAAACATTTCGCAATGGTAGATGAATTACTTAAGGTCGGATAAATGGTTGCCCCGCCTGCAGCATGCACCTCCAACCCAGCATGATCTCTTTGCATGGCTGGCCCAGCAGCAATATAGCGAAAGCCAAAACCATAACGGACCGCTTTATCAATATCTTCAGGAGTGCATACCCCAGCGTCCACCAATGCAAATGCTTCCCGCGATAAGGCATGTTGTAGTCGATTAGCCAAAAATCCAGGCAAATCTTTTTTCACAGTCACTGGCACCATACCGCATGCAGTCATCAATCGCGTCAGGCTATCGGCAACCATTGGTGAAGTTTTCTCACCATAAATCACTTCAACACAAGGAACCAAATGTGCAGGCATAAAAAAATGAAGGCCAATCATGCGTGCGGCAGTTTTTAAACCTTGTGCAATTTGGCTAATCGGAAAACTTGTGCTGTTGCTCGCCAATACGGCCTCTGATCTTGCATATCTCTCCAGCTTGGCAAATAATTCTTGCTTGACATCTAAGCGTTCTGGAACACATTCAATCACCAAGTCAATGTCGCCCCAGTCAACCTCTTCCAAGGTTCCAGCTACGGACAATAAATGAATGCGGTGCTCAAAGCCTAACTCAGTCATAGTCCTGGCAAAGTAGTCAGGAAGAAGAGCGCGTCTTTCAGTGGTTGGCTCTACTACTTGAACCGCGCAGCCACCGCGAGCACAAACAGCCGCAACATCAGCTCCCATCGTGCCACCACCAACTACGACCACCTTGGTTTCAGCAGGTGTAAACAACATAGCTATTCTCCTTAGAGCCCAACCTAATTTAAAAAATCCTCATACAATGGGGCCATTATTCCAATAAAAATTAGAGACAAACATGATCCCCGTCAATTCAGTATTGCAGGTGGGCCATTTTCCTGAGGTGATGCAGGCGGAAATTGACCGCCGTCTTACACCTGTGCAATTGCTGGACGCTAACTCGCCGCCTCCCGCAGGGAACTTTGAAGCAATTCTGGTGCGCTCAAACACCAAGCTTCCAGAATCTTTAGTGGCACAGATACCGAGCATTCGCCTAGTTTCCACTTGCGGTGTCGGCTACGATAACCTTCCTTTGAGTTATCTTAAAAAACAAGGCATTAAAGCCACTAACACCCCTGGTGTTTTAAATGATGCAGTTTGTGAACTCGCTATAGGGATGATGATCGGCTTGATGCGACGCATTCCCCAATCCCAAGAACACGTCAAAAGCGGCGCATGGTCAAAAGCGGTTTTTCCTTTAACCACTACTCTAGCTGGCAAAACTGTAGGCATCGCTGGCATGGGTCGAATTGGACAAGAGCTTGCAAACCGCTTGTTGCCATTTAAGGTAAAAATCGCTTACTCAGGACCGCATGAAAAACCTGTTCCTTACGCCTACCATCCGGATATTTGTGATCTCGCAAGGATATGCGACGTCCTATTCCTGACATGCCCAGCCACATCAGAAACAGATAATTTGATCGATGCTAAGGCACTGAGGGCTTTGGGACCCCATTCTTATCTGATCAATATCGCCAGGGGTAGCGTAGTAAACGAGACCGATCTTTTATGTGCACTGCAACAAAATGTCATTGCCGGTGCTGCCCTAGATGTGTTCAATAATGAACCAAATCTCAATGCTTCATTTTTAAGTCTTGATAATGTTTTGCTGACACCCCATATTGGAAGTGCCACCTTAGAAACACGGATAGCCATGACAAATTTAGCCATAGATAATCTAGAGGCATTTTTTAAACAACAACCGCTTTTAACAGAAGTTCATTATTAAATTGGAGACAGTATGACCATCGCTTTGCATCCGTCCACATTGCCAGCAGTGTTATCACCTGTTCTGACGCCCTTCAAGGCTGATGGTAACCCAGACGCACAAAAACTACTCAAACAATGCAAATGGCTTGAATCCAACGGTGTTGGTCAGGCCATCTTTGGGACAAACTCTGAAGCAAACTCCATGTCAGCGCCTCAGAAGATGGGTACGCTAACCGCTTTAATTGAGGGTGGATTAAACCCCGCGCATATGATGCCTGGCACTGGCGCAACATCCATTGATGCTACGGTCAATATGACACGACATGCAGTAAGCCATAAATGCGCTGGTGTTTTGATGCTTCCACCGTTCTACTATAAAGACGTGACGGATGATGGCCTCTTTGCTTACTTCTCTGAAGTGATTCAAAAAGTAGGTGATGCAGGATTGCAAATCTATATTTACAACATTCCACCAGTCACAAAAATTAATCTAAGCCTTTCCTTATTGGAGCGCCTAACAAAAGAGTACCCTAAGACTGTTGTCGGCATGAAAGATAGCTCTGGTGACTGGGCCTACACAGAATCTGTGATCAAACTCTTAGCCCCCTCTGGTTTTCGCGTCTATGCAGGTAGCGAAGTATTCTTAATGCGTACATTGCGTGCTGGCGGTGTAGGTTGCATCTCTGCTACTGCAAACGTCAATCCTCATGCTATTGCAGACCTAACAGCACATTGGAGAGAAAAGAATGCGGATGAGCGTCAAGCCGATTTGGATAAAGTGCGTAGTGTATTTGCTAAATATCAAATGATTGCTGGCATGAAGACTGCAGTAGCACACTACAGCAACGATCCTGAATGGCTGCGTGTACGTCCACCACTCATGCAATTGAGCGCTGAGCAACAAGCTCAATTACTGAGTGAGCTCAAGCAAATCAATTTCAGCATGCCGGGCCTTTGAAGTGTATTTATAAATTAAATCAATAGGAGACAAATATGAAACTATTTAAGTTAATCGCATTAACACTCAGTTTTTTGTGGGCGAGTGCAAATGCACAAAATGTTTCAATCGCTACCGGCGGCACTGGTGGTGTTTATTACCCAATGGGCGGCGGTCTTGCCGCCGTGCTATCTAGCAAAGTACCAGGAATGTCAGCAACTGCCGAGGTCACTGGTGGATCTGTTGATAACTTGAAGTTGGTCGGAACAGGCAAACCTTATGTAGCCTTTTCGATGGCTGATGCTGCTAAAGATGCATCTTCTGGGGTAGATAAATTTAAAGACAAGCCCATTGACGTTAAAGCACTCTTAATTCTTTACCCAAATCTCATGCACGTCGCCACTGTTGAATCGACTGGTATTAAGACCATGAGCGATCTCAAGGGCAAGCGTGTTAGCACTGGATCTCCAGGTAGCGCTACTGAAGTCATGGCCTTTCGCCTTCTTGAAGCTGCAGGCATTGATCCTAATAAAGACATTAAACGTGAGCGCCTCAGCGTAGCAGAATCAGTCAATGCCGTGAAAGACAGAAAAATCGATGCATTTTTTTGGGTAGGCGGATTACCCACTGCTGCAGTTACTGATTTAGCCAACAGCCCAGGAATGAAGATTGTCATGGTCGATACAGCAGCTGAGGTACCTGCAATGAATAAAAAATATGGCAACCTATACTTTCCATCTGTGATCACGAAGCAAACCTACAGCGGCATGAGCAAAGACAATAATGTTGCAGCGGTAGCCAATCTATTGGTTGTAAATGCATCTATGCCTGATGACGAAGCCTACAAAATTGTGAAGGCTGTTTTTGATAATCAGCTCGAACTAGTACGTTCACACGCTGAATACAGAAATGTCAAATTAGATGCCCAAAAAGCTAATGCCACACCGATTGCTTATCACCCAGGCGCCTTGAAGTACTTCAAGGAAAAAGGAGTTAAGGTTAACTAATCACGACAGACGTAATGATAGGGGTGAGTAAATCTCACCCCTTATGCATTAAAGTGGCGCAATATAACTAAAAAAAATATCAATAGAGCGAGACATGGAACAAAACGTCATTGACAATGAAACCCAAGAGAAATTAGACGCATTCATTAAGCAAGAAGAGGGTGACTCAAACGACTACAAGGGGTTACTAGCTAAGTTCATCACCTTGGTGGCAGTCGGCATGTCCATATTTCATCTTTATGCCGCCTACTCGATTGTTCCAACACAACAGCTGCGGGTTATCCATGTTGCCTTAGTTCTATTTCTTGTTTTTTTAAGCTTCCCCATCATGGCACGATTTAAGAATCGTCTCATGCTGTGGGATCTCGTTTTTGCCTTTGGATCCATTGCCATTGCTTATTACATTTTGAGTGGCGGCGATGACTTTATGGATAGAAACACCGCACCAAATTCAACAGATGTCATGGTGGGGATAGGCCTCATTCTGCTAATTCTTGAAAGTGTGCGCAGAACCAATGGCATGGTGCTAGTCACCGTAACCGTTTTATTTTTACTCTACGCATTATTTGGTAACTACTTACCTGCGCCTTGGACTCATAAAGGTTATGGCTTAGATCGTTTGGTGGGCTATATGTACATGACTCTTGAGGGGATCTATGGCACCGCTGTTGACGTTTCAGCCACCCTCATTATTCTGTTCACCATCTTTGGCGCGTTCTTGCAATTTACCGGTGCTGGAAAATTCTTTATTGACTTCTCTTTTGCGGCGATGGGAGGTAAATCATCTGGCGTTGGAAGAACAATCGTTTTGTCATCTTTTCTTATGGGCGGACCGTCGGGTTCAGGAGTGGCAACAACAGTCACAGTAGGCTCAGTAGCTGCGCCGATGCTGGACAAAGTCGGCTATGAAAAGAATGCTGCGGGTGGCCTATTGGCGGCAGGTGGTCTTGGCGCCATTATTTCTCCGCCTGTTTTGGGTGCTGCGGCTTTCTTGATTGCCGACTTTCTCAAGATCTCCTATTTAGATGTCTTGCTAATGGCAACCATTCCAACCATCCTGTTTTATCTCGGCTTATTTGTCATGGTTGAAATTGATGTTCGCAAATATGGAATGAAAAATATCCATTTTGAATCCGCTGAGTCTGCATGGCAATTGACTAAAAAATATTGGTTCCATTTTTTCTCATTGATCTCCATCGTTGTCTTCATGATGCTCGGCTTCTCACCAGTGATGTCCGTTTTTTGGGCAACGGTGGTGTCTGCAATCTCCAGCATGCTGCGAGAAGACACTGCCATTATTCCTTGGGCATGGTTTAGGGGTAAGGAACCTATTTTGTCAGGTCTTTATAACTCCAATCTAACCAAAGCATTAGCCTCTGGTTCAACTGGCGTCCTCGCAATCGCAGCGACCTGTGCGGGAGCCGGCCTGATAGTCGGAACCGTAACCCTCACTGGCCTAGGCTTGAAATTTAGTTCCATCGTGATTCAGTATGCTGGCGGATCTCTACTGCTGACAGCTATATTCACCGCATTAATCGTATGGATAGTAGGCCTTGCGGTTCCCGTCACTGCTTCTTACATCATCTGTGCTGTGATTGCAGCGCCAGCCCTCATTAACCTGGGTGTACCGGCATTTGCTGCCCACATGTTTATTTTCTACTACGCTGTGTTATCTGAAGTCTCCCCGCCTACAGCATTGTCACCATTCGCAGCTGCGGCGATATGTAAAGGCAATCCATATAAGACCACCTTACAGACTTGGAAATATGTCGCCCCAGCAATCTTAGTTCCCTTTATGTTTGTGCTTGATAAGTCTGGAGTTAGCTTACTCTTAATGGGTTCTAGCACCGCACTAGAGCAAGCGAATTGGTCGCAAATTGGTTGGATTTCCTTTACTGCAGTCGTTGGCATTATCTGCTTGGCCGGAGGCCTTCAGGGTTGGTTCATTGAAAAAACCAAAGTATTTGAACGCATCATCATGGTGATCTCTGGCGTAGCATTAGCCTATCCATCTACCGAAGCAGACTTTATTGGATTTATTGGATTTGGCCTTGTTTTGGCGACGCAATTATTTACTTACTTCCGACTTCAGCGCAAACCGACGACATAGTCAAAATAAATACATTAGATACTCCACAAAATATTAAGCCCGCATTAGCGGGCTTAATATTTTGTAGGAAAAAAATCACATTACGCGATCTTGGTCCACGCTGCTTTGCCAGCGTATTTTTGGATGGCTTTTTCATCAAACTCAAAACCAAGGCCTGGTGTTTGATGCAAAATCAAATCGCCATTTTTAAAGGCCAGCTGTTTGTTAATCAGTCTACGGAAATTTAAGACCTGATCATCTAAGAAAAATTCTACAAAGCGTGCGTTAGGAGTGGCTGCTACGAGTGGGGCATGCAGATCATGAAACCAGTGCGGGCAAACCGTTATACCCTTGACATCAGCATAAGCTGCTATGCGTCGCCACTCGGTAATACCGCCACAAACCGCGGCATCAGATTGCAGTATGACAGCGCCGCCGGCATCAACTAACTCCCTAAAACGCCAACGCCCTACCTCCATTTCGCCTGTAGCGACATTAATAGTCGTTTGTCTTGCCAACGCCGCATGCAGATCAATCGCATCTGCGGAGAAAGGCTCCTCTATCCAATAAGGGTTATATGCTTCAAAGCGTCTTACATATTCAAGCGCTGTTGGCAGATCACGCCAAGCATTGTTTGCATCCAAAGTGAGCAAAACATCATCGCCAATTGCTTTACGCGCTGCTTTAACGCGAGCCTCTTCCTCCGCAGGAGAAAGGCGCCCTACTTTCATTTTGACAGCTTTAAAACCCTGCTTCACATAGGACTCCATCTCTTTTCCTAGTTTTGCAGGTGTTTTACCCTCAAGATAGTATCCACCACTGGCATATGCTGGCACGCGATCATCAACCACAGATCCAAGGTATTGATGTAATGGCAATTTAGCTGCGCGCGCATTTAAATCCCAAAGCGCAGTGTCCAATATCGAAATTCCGCGCATGACAGCGCCAGCACGACCCTGCAAGACGGACTCGTTATACATTTCCATCCAAAGACCTTCGCTTCGATGGCTATTTTGACCAATGAGCTTTGGAGCAAGCAATTGCTCTACGGCAATTTTGGCAATTTCTCCACCCGCACTTCCAACATAGCAAAAGCCAATGCCCTCGGGGCCGTTTTTAGCCTTCACTTTTACCAGGCAATAATGCCGTTCTGATACTGTGCGGGTAGAAAATGAAGTGACTTTATCTAGAGGTACAGCGACTGATGCGACATGCACCGATTCAATCATTGGCATCTGATCTCCTTTTTTTTAAAAAATTATTGTAGCTATTATTGCTTTTCTCGACTTGTACCATTTTTGGGGGTATTTATTGCGGCACAACAAATTTATCAGGTAGCGACCCAACAATATTAGATAATGAGGGCGTGAATATAAAAGGTTCTCTACATTCTCGACTTTCCAGAGGCATCACACTGCTATTTGGCATGGGTTTACTTTGCCTCTCTATGGGATTAGTCATTCCGGCGCAAGCGCAAACCACCCAAAACCAAAATACTAGCGCTCAAGGCAAAACCAAAGTGACCGTGCCTAACACCAAACAAGTTGGTCTGAAGGATACATCCAAGGGGAGTACTCAGAAAACCAGCAGCATGAGCCTTAATCCATCGCTATTTCTGAAGAAAGATCCCAAAGATCTGCTGCTGGATAATGACGCCAATCTCGACTACAGAGTCATGCAGGGATGCCTGCAACGCAGCCTGACAGAAGAAAATCTACCATCAAGTATCGGCATCGATAATCTTCAATTTGCCGAATTCTTTAAGAATCAGACCAAAGTATTTTTTGAAAATATGCGAGGCAATTGCATCCCTTACGCAGTTGCCTTTACAACGCGCAATCGCTTCCAGTCTCTGAGTATCATGAATGGCCCCATCCAAGACAGCAAAACGGAAGTTTGGACATTCACCCCATCCACCTTTGGTGGATTTTTGGTTCAACGAGATTTTTTGAGAAATGAATCCAAAAATCTAACGGAGATTCAAGTTCCGCTAAAAGAAGTTTTATATGATCAACGAAAATTGGGTGATAAGTTGCCCGTTGAGTTGGTGTGGGAACTCAATTCCATCATCAAACAAATTTATCCTGAAGAAAATAACTCCCTTGAAAATACGAATAGCACAGTAAGAATCATTGTCGATTTTGGTGATCGAGAAAAATGGGCGCAAATTTGGGCCGTTGAAATTATTGATCCTAGCGACAATGATGTTTTTGCTAGCGCCTTCTGGATTGACCGGGGAGATATTCCAGGGGGATTTTTTACCGGCAACGGTGAATCCTTAGAAAGATCTTTTTGGACTAATCCATTAAGCTATCGACGCATCTCGCGCGGCGTGGGCATGGTGCGAGCAGGTGCACCAAAACGCTCTAATAACAATCCGGCTGTCACGCAACCGCCACAAAATAAGCAACGCTATCGCGCCCATATGGGTATTGACTATGCAGCCCCCGTGGGGACCCCCATTTTTAGCGTAGCGAATGGCAAAGTCGTCCATCTTGGCTACAGCGGTGCGTTTGGCAACTTAATTGTTTTAGAACACCCGGGCGGATATCACACCTACTACGCCCACCTAAGCGGTTATAACCGAGAGCTTGAAGTTGGTAATGAGGTGCGTCGCGGTTTGGAAATTGGTTATGTTGGTTCAACAGGCCGCTCTTCAGGACCGCACCTACATTTTGAATTACGAAAAGATGGTATCTATATCGATCCTTATGCCGCCAAAACGCAACTTGATCTTTGGTCTATGCGCGCCAATGAAGGTGGCCAACTTACTCGGGAAGTTCTCCTTTTAGGAAGCCCTATTACCCGCCAGTAAATCCATCATTAAGTTTTGCACAAATCAATAAGGGGTCCTTGAGACCCCTTGTTAACTAATGACTCAGAGCGAATTATCCCAATACCAAGACTGGCAATTTTGAATGAACAATCACTTCATGTGTTTCACTTCCCAATAAGACACCTTTAATACCGGTGCGCTTGTGTGAAGCCATCACAATGACATCCGCTTTTGCTTTTTTTGCTCCATCTAAAATACCCTCTGAAAGATTGGTATTAGCAATATGCAGTGCATTCGATTTAACACCAGCGCCAAGCGCCGTAGTAGCTTTTTTAAATACATCTTTTGCATACGCATCACAAGCACTTTTATGCTCTTTTGCAGACACCCCATAACCCATGGTGCTATCTGAATAGACTAAAGGAGGGAGCGGATCAGAGACGTAGACAAGAGTGACTGCAGCGCCATCCGCTTTTGCGAGTTCTGCTACCTTTTTTAAAGACTTTTTACTGACATCAGACCCATCAACTGGTACTAACATACGCTTAAACATATCTATCTCCTCTAAATTGACCTACTCATATCATCTTTCCATCATAATGCTTATTATTGACCTATAAAAGCTCTAAGGGTAAAAGAATTGCTCAAGTATTTTGGTGTCTATTTTTCCTTTTTGATTGCCCTGATCGCGGTAGATCTAGTTTGGCTGTTAGGTATTGCAAAAAATCTCTATCGCAGTGAGATGGGGGATTTAATGGCTAACGAACCCAAGCTCATGGCAGGCCTTGCTTTTTACTTGCTCTATACCTTAGGCGTTTGTATTTTTGTCATCGCTCCAGCACTCTCCAAGCAATCCCTAATATATGCTCTCCAATATGGCGCCTTGTTTGGATTGTTTTGCTACATGACGTATGACCTAACAAACCTTGCTGTTATCCGCGACTTCCCCACAAGACTGGCATTCATCGATATTGCTTGGGGTTCTCTGGTCACCGCCATCTCTTCTGGAGTTGCCTACTGGGTAGGCAATCGACTTTCGTAGTTTGCCTATGCTTTTTCACCCCAGAATTTTTGACTCTTTTAAGGGCTATAACCGCACCCTATTGATCAAGGATGTTTTAGCAGGAATAACTGTTGGCATCGTGGCGCTACCCTTAGCCATGGCGTTCGCCATTGCCAGCGGATTAAAACCCGAGACGGGCATTTTTACCGCCATCGTCGCCGGCGGACTCATTTCATTATTAGGTGGCAGTCGCGTCCAAATTGGTGGTCCTGCTGGAGCATTTATTGTCATTGTGTATGGCATTGTGGAGCACTATGGCGTAGCAAACTTGTTGGTAGCTACCGCAATGTCTGGCGTATTTCTATTACTAATGGGCATCTTTAGGCTCGGAACTTTAGTGCGATTTATCCCCGTCGCAGTCATCATTGGATTTACTAATGGTATTGCGGTATTAATTGGTCTATCCCAAATTAAAGATTTCTTTGGGCTCTCAATTGATAAGATGCCTGCAGAATTTTTTCAGGCTATTCAAGCTCTATATCAAGCAGCCGATACAGTAAACCCAACCGCTCTCGCCATTGCCTGCGGCAGCCTTGCCATCATTATTGTCTGGAAATTAATCCAAAGACACTTGGGCTGGTTTAGCCATTTACCCGGAACAGTTGTGGCTATGGTTGCTGCAACTATCATTACCTCCCTTTTGAATCTACCGATAGATACGATTGGCACCCGCTTTGGAGGCATTCCTTCATCATTGCCACATCTTGAGTGGCTGCCGATAAGCTGGAGCACTGCACAATTTATGATCGCTCCAGCATTAACTTTGGCGCTACTTGGCGCCATTGAATCCCTGCTTTGCGCCCGTATTGCCGATGGCTTAATTCATGATCGACATGAATCCAATCAAGAACTCATGGCTCAAGGTATTGCGAATATCGTATCGCCTTTTTTTGGAGGCATGCCAGCTACAGGGACCATTGCGCGCACAGTCACCAACATTGAAAGCGGTGGCACCACACCGCTTGCTGGAATTGTTCACTCACTGACATTATTACTAGTGATTCTGTTTGCGGCGCCACTGGCAAAAAACATTCCCCTGGCTAGTCTTGCGGCAATTTTGATGTACGTGGCCTGGAATATGGGTGAATGGAAAAAGTTCGTCGACTTAAAGCAGTTCCGCTTACCTTATCGATTAACGATTCTGAGCGTATTTATATTAACGGTGGTTTTGGATCTTACTGTCGCTGTACAGGTTGGCTTACTAAGTGCATTCATCACTTTTATCTATCGTATTTCCAGCCTATCGCGCTGCGAGCCTGCAGACCCCAATCTTTTCCCAGAGCTTAATCAACATCGCGGTCAAATTGATGCTTACCGTATTTATGGCGCTATCTTTTTTGGAGCAGTAAAACTATTAGAAAAGATTGAAGAAAATCTTCCCTCTAGAACTTTAATCCTCGATCTTAAAAATGTGATCTATATCGATACTTCCGGTATGGAAACTCTTGCAGAACTGACTCATCTATGCAAGATTCGCAACATCACACTCATCATTTGTGGCTTAGATCACCAGCCTTATGAAATGGCCCAACGTAGCGCCTATTTAGAATCTATAAAACCAGATTGTCTTTACCCTGATTTATCTTCAGGGATAGCAGCAGCAATCGCAAATTAAGAAATACAAAATCCGCCTTTAAGCAACGCTTCCGGCAATACCCAGGCGCGATATAAACCGAACCCACCAGCAGTAAAGAGTAAAAGCACCGCAAGATATCGCACCCAGGCATATTGACCAAACTGCGTCAATGCTGCTGAAAATTTAGAGATCAATAATAAGTTGGGCAAAGTACCCAAACCGAAAGCGAGCATCAGAGCAGCGCCGGTCATCACATCGCCAGATAAGAAAGCCAATGGCAATACGCTATAAACCAGACCGCATGGTACTAAACCCCAAAGCATGCCGCTAAACCAGCGAGATGATCCGCCAGCAAAGCGGCCAAGATATTTAGCCCAATAGTGAGCTATTTTGGTATTGAGCCATTTTCCACCCAAGCGGGCTTCCGCCGCATTCCGGACTAACAATCGAAAGCCCATCCATATCAATAACAAAGAGGTCAGCACAAAAAGTGCCCTTTGAATTGGTAGTAAATTTTGCTGCCAAACCACCACCCCCAACCAGGCTGCTAGGGCCCCTAGCAAAGCATAAGTTGCAATCCGACCCAAATGCATAATGATCTGGAGGTAAAAAAGTTCTGATTTTGAGCGTATAGGCGCTTGAGAAGCTTTGGGACGCTCGATTGCAGCAGCAATTCCACCGCACATCAGCGCGCAATGCCAGCCACTGACCAGCGCCCCCAGAAATACGGCCAAAACAAGGCTATAAGTGAGCATTTTTCTGAAAGATCAAGGTAAAACACGTTTCCATCCTAGTAGAATAAACTGTCTGCATATAACGCTTATGAATTACAAACCCACCGATACTCCCACTAGCAAGTGCTCAGTTTGTGTGCTGGGGCAATTCTGCCTTCCGGTTGGCTTAAGTAGCTCAGATGTCAGCAAAATAGACTCACTAGTAAAAGAACGGGTTCACCTCCAAAAAGGTGAAAGCCTCTATCGCCATGGCGATCCACTGAGCTCTGTATACAGCGTGCGTTTTGGGACCCTCAAAACTGAATACTGCCTGCAAGATGGTCGACAACAAGTGATTGGCTTTCACCTGCCTGGTGAGATTTTGGGGCTTGATGGCATCGGAGAAGGTCACTATCAATCCGATGCGATTGCCCTAGAAGAGAGTGAGGTATGCATTATTAAATATGAGGCTTTTGAAGATTTGGCTCGGCAAATTCCCGTGCTACAAAATCAGTTTCATAAAATTATGAGTCGCGAGCTGACGCAAGATCAGCGACATTTACTCTCTTTGGGAACCATGCGTGCCGAAGAAAGATTAGCCGCATTTTTACTAAGCTTCTCACAACGCCTAGCAGCACGCGGATATCTCAATAATGAATTTGATCTACGCATGAGTCGCGTAGAAATCGGTAGCTATCTTGGCATACAAATTGAGACTGTGAGTCGTATGCTATCCCGCTTTGCGGAATCTGGCCTCATTCAGATCAAACAACGTCATATCAAATTGGTCGATATGAATGGTCTTTATGAATTAGCAGGTATTCCCAACCCCGATAGGACCGCCTGCGTCAGTCCTGACATACCTGTGAAACAGGCTTAAATTAAGCCCCGATCAATAGGCTTTCCGTCTGGCGATTCAATGCCAGGAAGAATGTATGCAGTCAGTGCACTAGAGGCGGCGCAGAATGTCCAAATCACAAAAAATCCGATAGTGTAAATACCCTCATCAGAAATTTCCGGGTGATACCCAAAAAATAAAAGGTCTTGGGGGTGAATGATGGTAAAGAGCAAGCCCTCTGCCATACCAGCGACCAAGAAAGATGGCCATAGGATCCAAATTAGGAGACGGTATTTCATTTGGCGCTCTGCGGATCTTTAATCTGCTCAACCTTTAAACCTTGCTTTACAACACCATCACGTAGAGGCTTATCAGTATGCATATTCATTGCCAACCAGATGGTGATAATGCAACCAATCATAGCAACTGCAGGACCACTAATGAGTAGCCAAGGCCACAATTGCTTCCACCAGGGCTTGCTAGTTTGTTCAGTCATTTGCATCATCTCCATTCTTTTCCTATCTTACTATCGAGGAATAATAAAGGTCGATTTTTCTTCGCGCTTTCTGGCTATCAATTCATTTCCAGACATTTCTTGCGCAATTACATCAAAATAAATGGGGTAGTTACCAGGCTTATTAATGCCAATCTCGCTGCTCACCTTAATTGGCATCAGCAAATTACTTGCTGGAGCAACCTCAATCTCAGTCACCACTTGGCCTTGAGAATTCAGAATCTTCAAACCTTCTAGTCCGGTCGCTTTCACTGAAACATTCATATTATTTTCAGAGGCATTCATGATCTGAATGCGGTAGATGTTCTCAATTCTCACACCCTCAACCTCACGAGCCAAGGCGCCACGGTCTCGCATCACATCAACTCGCAATGGATTGCGCGTGAATATTGAAAATAAGAACGCGGAAGTGAGTACGGTAATAAAAGCGGTATAAATCAAAACGCGTGGACGCAATATATGTCGAATCGCGCTTTGGTTAGATTCGCGATCTTCAACAGCACGCTCGGTGGTATAGCGTATAAGCCCTTTTGGATAATGGACTTTCTCCATCACCTGATCACAAGCATCAATACAGGCTCCACAACCAATACACATGTATTGCATACCATCACGAATATCAATGCCAGTAGGACAAACTTGAACGCAAATACTGCAATCGACACAATCTCCTAATCCCAAAGCATTGTGATCGGCAGATTTACTGCGGCTACCCCTAGGCTCGCCGCGGACTTTATCGTAAGTAACTAAGAAAGTATCTTTATCCACCATCACGCTTTGGAAGCGTGCATAGGGGCACATATATTTGCAAACCTGCTCGCGCATAAAGCCGGCATTACCCCAAGTTGCAAAGCTATAAAAACATAGCCAAAAGGTTTGCCAAGGGCCCAAAGATAGATGCAATAGTGCGGAACCGAGGGTAGTGATCGGCGTGAAATACCCAATAAATGTAAAGCCCGTCCAGAAAGCTACGAATAGCCACAGAACATGCTTAGTGATCTTTAAGCGCCATTTGCGAAAACTCCACGGCCACTCCTCACCATCCAAGCGAATGCGCGCAAAACGATCGCCTTCAACTTTGCGCTCGATCCACATAAAGATCTCGGTGTATACCGTTTGTGGACAGGCGTAGCCACAAAATAAACGGCCCGCGATTGCAGTAAATAAAAATAGTGCTAAGGCAGAGAGAATTAATAACAGCGTGAGGTAAATCACATCTTGTGGCCAAAGCACAAGACCAAAGATATAAAACTTACGCTGAATTAAATCAAAGAGAACTGCTTGACGACCATTCCAGCTAACCCAGGGAAGGCCATAGAACAAGAGTTGGGTGGCAAGAACAAGAATGATGCGCCAGCGGGCAAAAAGCCCCGAAACTGAACGCGGGTAGATCTTACGCCGGACCTCGTAAAGAGATTCCTCAATGACTTCTATTGGAACAGGCTTTCCGCCCGGCGTATCGCTTGCCACTATCTAAATCAACCAATCAAAATTATTTTGCTGCGGCTGGTTGCTTATTGTTAGATAAGCCCCAAACATATGCAGTCAATAACTGAATCTTCTCAGGGCTCAATACTTTATCTTGAGCAGGCATTTGTGCCATACGACCCTTCGTTACTGTCTCAATGATGGTCGCTTCAGAGCCACCATAAAGCCAAGTTTTATCAGTTAAGTTTGGTGCGCCAAGAGCAATATTGCCTTTGCCTTCTGGGCCATGACATGCTGCGCAATTCGCTTTAAATACTTCTGCGCCACGTGCCACTTTTAAATCATCGGCAGGCAAACCAGACAAACTGCGAACATAGTTAGCTACATCCACAATTTGCTTGCTATCTAATTGAGGGAATGGGGGCATTACGCCAGCACGACCATTCACAATCGTGGTTTTAATATTTTCTGGTGAACCACCGTAGAGCCAATCACCGTCAGTCAAATTAGGGAAACCTTTAGCACCACCAGCATCAGAGCCATGGCATTGTGCACAAGAATTTAAGAACAAACGTTGACCCATTTCACGCGCTTTGGGATCAGCAGCGACTTGTTCAATGTCCATCTTCACGTATTTGGCATAAACAGGCTTGAGTTCATCATTAGCGGTTGTCATTGATTTCATCAATGCGCCATCAGTGCTGTAACCCAAAACGCCAGGATAAGAACCTAATCCTGGATAAAGTACCAAATAGACTAAAGCGAAGATGCAAGAAAGCAAGAACATCCACATCCACCAACGTGGCAATGGGTTGTTTAATTCGCGCAAGTCATCATCCCAAACGTGACCAGTATCAGAAACTGCGCCATCAGGCGTGTGAACTACCTTTGCCTTGCGTTGAGAAAATAATAACCAGATGCACCAAACAATACCGACCAAAGTTACTAAGGCGATATAGGCACTCCAACCGGCACCAAGAAAGTCACTCATGATTTATCCTTACTGAATTCATCGGGAAGATCGAACGGAAGTTCGGCGGATTCTTTGTTGGCAGGCTGTCTTTTTGCAGACCAAGCCCACCAAACGATTCCTAAAAAAACTACCAAGCCAAGCACGGTAGAAAGCGCAGAGAGGTACGGTGCGATATTTTGCATAGTTCCCAATAGCTAAGAATTACTTAGCTACTACCTCATCAACAACAATATATCTGCGGTTCACACCTAAACCCTGAAGATAAGCAATCAAAGCATCTTCTTCAGTTTTACCTTCTAGCTCTTTTGGTGCATTTGCAATTTGCTCATCAGTGTATGGAACACCCAAGCGACGCATTGCAACCATATGAGAAGAAATGGTGTCAGCTGCAACAGGCTTTTGTAAGTATGGATAAGCAGGCATATTCGATTCAGGCACAACATCGCGTGGATTACGCAAGTGAATTTGATGCCATGCATCCGAATAGCGACCACCTACACGCGCTAAATCAGGACCAGTACGCTTACTACCCCAAAGGAATGGGTGATCAAAGACAGATTCACCGGCAATAGAGTAAGGACCATAACGCTCTACTTCGGAACGTAAGGTACGAATCTGCTGTGAATGGCAGCCTAAGCAACCTTCACGTTGATAGATATCGCGACCCGCCAAGCGAAGCGCAGAGTATGGCTCGACTCCAGGGCTTGGCTCAGTTGTAGAGTGCTGGAAAAACAGGGGCACGATCTGCACCAAGCCTGCGATTGATATCACTACGATCGTAGTGATAATCAACCAGCCTACATTACGCTCAAGCGTTTCGTGGGAGAAAAATCGACGTTGTTCTGACATGTTCTTATCCTTAGTGAGCGGCGATGGACGCTTGTGGAATCGGAGCGTCTACGAATTTTTTGTTAATCACTGTTTTGTAGACGTTGTAAGCCATCAACAACATACCGCTTAAGTAGCACAGACCGCCTAATAAACGAATGACATAGAAAGGATAGGTCGCTTTTACTGACTCAACAAAGCTATAAGTCAAAGTGCCATCAGGCTCAAAAGCTCTCCACATCAAGCCTTGCATTACCCCTGCAATCCACATAGCTGCGATATAAATTACCACGCCAATGGTTGCAATCCAGAAATGCAATTCAATCAATTTGGTGCTGTACATTTCTCTCTGACCAACCAAGCGTGGAATGAGGTAGTACAAAGAACCAATGGTAATCATGGCAACCCAGCCCAATGCACCAGAGTGCACGTGACCAATAGTCCAATCAGTGTAGTGAGACAGGCTGTTCACTGTCTTAATCGACATCATGGAGCCTTCAAATGTAGACATACCGTAGAAGGACAATGCGACTACCAAGAACTTCAAGATTGGATCGCGACGCAATTTATACCATGCGCCCGATAAAGTCATGATGCCGTTGATCATGCCGCCCCATGATGGCGCCAACAAGATCAATGAGAAAACCATACCCAATGACTGAGTCCAATCAGGCAATGCAGTGTGCTGCAAGTGGTGAGGACCTGCCCACATGTAAGTGAAGTTCAATGCCCAAAAGTGAACAATCGACAAACGGTAAGAATAGATTGGACGCTCAGCTTGCTTAGGAATGAAGTAATACATCATGCCCAAGAAGCTAGTGGTCAAGAAGAAGCCCACTGCATTATGTCCATACCACCATTGAATCATGGCGTCTTGTGCACCAGCATAGGCTGAATAAGACTTAAAGAGACTTGCTGGCATTTCGATATTGTTCACAATATGCAATACCGCAATCGTCAAAATATATGCGCCAAAGAACCAGTTTGAAACATAAATATGTTTTGTCTTACGTTTGATCACAGTACCAAAGAACACGATGGCATAAGCAACCCATACAACAGTAATTAATAGGTCGATTGGCCACTCGAGCTCTGCGTACTCTTTAGAGGTAGTGATGCCTAGTGGCAAAGTGATTGCTGCAGAT
>NZ_JAHBAK020000062.1 GCF_018500155.2 Polynucleobacter sp. | reverse complement strand
ATATCTGCCCATAGCTCAGCTGGATAGAGCAACGGCCTTCTAAGCCGTAGGTCGCAGGTTCGACTCCTGCTGGGCAGGCCAAATTTCTTCGAGCAATCTTTACTCCCACCTGCTTTGCAAGATCATTAATAGTTGATTCCATGATTGTGGACCTGTCACAGGATTGCGCCCAACATGAACACCTTTATCAGGATTGACGCCGTTAGGAACGTCAGCACGTAGTTTTACATTACCAACGGGGTTGTCAAAATCATGGTAACTGTCTGGATATAAATAAAACTTAGAGCCTGTATGGTTAGCCAGCTCTATACAGGGTATGGGAGGCGTCCAATCATCAAGTTCTGCCAGCATCATCACTAGCGGTACTTGAGGTCGGTATTGTTCTTTTAGCGCATCGGAGCATCCTGGATAAAAGGCTACAGCAACATTAGGCTGCGTCCTTCTATTAATCACATTATCACGATTTGCGTCGGTACTTCTAAGGACAGCGCTACCGCCATGAGACCAGCCAAGTAGGGCAATTTTTGACTGGTCAACCCAACTTTGCTCAGAGAGCCAGCTCAATACTCCATCCACATCATCTGCTCTATGGGATTGTTTAATCCTTCTTGAGTTAAATTTTTGTGAGCATAAGCTGATCTCATCTCTGGTGGTAAAGCTATCTGGAAAAATAATCGAAAAACCATGATCGGTAATGAACTTAGCCATACCAGCATGCCGGGCATTTAGTTTTTCCTGATGATTATTTGCCGTTGAGTAGAGACCTCCGCATCCATGCAGGGCAATAACAACCGGGCGGGGTTTATGTTGTTGAGCTTGATTGGGGTGAAAAATGACGGTCTTAATTGATGTACCGTCAGCGCTGGTGACAAATTTCACCTCATGAACCTGGGCAAAAGTGACTATAGGCAATTCCAGTAAAAATAAGATCAATAGATTGAGGGATTTCAAGATAATTGCCTAATTGATGATTATTTTCGGCCCCATTGCAATTGCTCGGCTTTTAGAGTTCAAACCCTAAGGTTCCCGATATTTATTTGATTATGGGGGATTTTGGAATGATCTACAAAGATGCTGTTATTCTAAGAATTACCCTAAATGGCTCTATAAAGCTATTAAATTTGCTATAAATGCAGGTATAGGTATTTTTTTACTGAACAGAAGAAGTCAAATTACAGGAGAAACGGATGATGAGCAAATCTTTATTTAAAGCAGGTTTGATTGCTGGAGTGCTAGTCAGTGCTTTCCATGCACACGCTGCAAGTCCAACATTAGACAAAATGAAGTCTTCAGGCGCAGTCACTATGGGTGTACGTGAATCGTCCATTCCGATGTCTTACACCACTGGGGATAGTCGTTTTGATGGCTATCACGTCGAAATCTGCCGCATGATATTAGGTGACATCAAAGATAAACTTGGTATGAATACCTTGCGTATCAATTACCAGCCTGTGACATCGCAAAACCGTGTGCCATTAGTGCAAAACGGCACGGTTGATATTGAGTGCGGTACTACAACTAATAATGCAAACCGTGCAAAAGATGTTGGCTTTGCTAATACCCTGTATGTGGAAGAGGTTCGCATTGCCGTGAAGGCAAATTCTGGTATTAAATCTATTGCAGATTTGGCTGGTAAAAAAGTTGCTACAACCACCGGTACAACATCAGTGCAATTGCTCCGCAAGCATGAAAGAGCTAATGGGGTGAACTTTGATGAGGTATTTGGTAAAGACCATGCTGACAGCTTCTTGTTGCTTGAGTCTGGCCGTGCGGATGCTTTCGTCATGGATGGTTCCATCTTGGCTGGCAACATCGCTAACTCCAAGAATCCAAAAGATTACAAGATTGTTGGTGAGGTATTGAGTACAGAGCCGATTGCGATCATGGTTCGCAAAGATGATCCTGAATTTAAAGCGGCAGTGAATGCAGCGATTGCAAAAATTGTTGCCAACGGCAAGATGCCAGGCCTATGGAACAAGTGGTTCTTGTCACCAATTCCACCAAAGAATATTGTGGTTGGACTTGAATTGTCCCCAGCAACGAAAAATGCTTGGGCTAATTTAAATGACAAGCCGGCTGAAGACTACAACAAGAAGTAATGATCATCGTTAGTGAACAACCAATTTATTTAATATCACTTCGATTGGATTTATGGATTTAGGAATTTTTTGCAAAGGTACGCTTGATCAAGAGGTAGTCGATCATTGTTTCGCCTCTTTATTTACCCTTGGAAAAAATCCTGATCCAACTTATCTAGATTGGTTGCTCAAAGCTTGGGGTTGGACCTTGGCTGTCGCTGGCCTAGGTCTACTCATTGCACTGTTTTTAGGTGCAGTGATGGGAACCCTTCGCACCCTGCCTCCAGATAGCGCTTGGAATCGATTCTTAGTTCGCTTTTCTACTGTTTGGGTAGAGCTTTTCAGGAATATTCCGATATTGGTACAAGTTTTCCTTTGGTACCACGTCATTCCAGCCTTTATTCCACTGCTAAAAGGGTTTCCCTCCTATTTACTTGTCAGTATTGCGTTGGGTTTCTTTACTTCTGCGCGTATTGCAGAGCAGGTGAGGGCGGGTATTCAATCCTTGCCATCTGGTCAGAAAGCTGCAGCTACTGCATTAGGTTTGACAACATACCAGAGCTACCGCTACGTCATTTTGCCAATGGCATTACGCATCGTCATTCCACCTCTCACATCAGAGAGTATGAATTTAATCAAAAACTCTTCCGTTGCATTTGCTGTCTCTGTTCCAGAATTGACCTTGTTTGCAATGCAAGCTCAGGAAGAGACTTCTCGTGGCGTTGAAATTTATCTCGCAGTGACAATCCTCTATGCCTTATCAGCTTTTGCAGTCAATCGTGTGATGGCGCATATTGAAAAGCGCACTCGGATACCAGGCTTTATTGTTGCCAACACAGAGGCTGCGGCGCATTAATATGAAGTATTTCATCTACTTTCTTTTCTGCAAGGCGAACAAATGCTGAGCCTTGACCTGAGTTTTTATAACTGGGAGCTGTTTACCAACTACATCATGAAGGGGATGTTATTTAGCATCCAACTCACGGTGATAGCAACCGTTGGCGGAATCATCTTGGGTACTTTTTTGGCTTTGATGCGACTATCTGGAAAGCCTAGCCTCGTTTATCCGGCCACTATTTATGTCAATACCATGCGCTCCATTCCCTTGGTCATGGTGATTCTTTGGTTCTTCTTATTGATTCCGATGTTGATTGGTAAGCCAATTGGGGCAGACCTGTCTGCAACCATTACTTTTATAGCGTTTGAGGGAGCGTTCTTCTCTGAAATCGTACGCGCCGGTATTCAATCTGTGCCTAAGGGGCAAGGTTATGCTGCCCAAGCGCTGGGGATGACCTATGGTCAAAATATGCGCTTCATTGTTCTTCCGCAGGCCTTTAGAAACATGATTCCGGTCTTTATGACGCAGACCATTATTTTGTTTCAAGACACGTCATTGGTATATGCCATCGGAGCATATGATCTGTTGAAGGGATTTGAAATTGCTGGCAAAAACTACGGCAGACCCATTGAAACGTATTTATTGGCTGCGTTTACTTACTTCATTATTTGTTTCTCACTTTCCAAAATTGTGAGAAAGGTGCAATCTAAAGTTGCAATTATTCGCTAAATTCATTTTTATTTTTTTAACAGACCTTACTCATCATGATTGAACTTCAAAACGTTTCAAAATGGTATGGCGACTTTCAGGTATTAACTGATTGCAGCACCTCTATCAAAAAGGGTGAAGTGGTGGTCATTTGCGGTCCTTCAGGTTCTGGTAAATCAACACTCATTAAGACAATTAATGCACTAGAGCCATTCCAAGCAGGTGAAATTACCGTTGATGGTGTGCGCTTACATGATCCAAAAACAAATTTGCCAAAGCTGAGGGCTAGGGTGGGAATGGTGTTTCAACATTTTGAACTATTTCCTCACTTGAGTATTACTGAAAATCTTACGCTTGCACAAATTCGTGTTCTTGGTCGCTCGGCGGAAGAGGCTAAGCAACATGGCCTCAAATATTTAGAGCGAGTCGGTTTAATCGCGCAAAAGGACAAGTTCCCCGGTCAACTCTCTGGAGGCCAACAACAACGTGTAGCGATTGCACGTGCATTGAGCATGGACCCGATTGTGATGCTATTTGATGAACCTACTTCAGCACTGGACCCAGAAATGGTTGGTGAGGTTTTGGAAGTCATGGTGAAGTTGGCCAATGAAGGCATGACGATGTGCTGCGTTACTCATGAGATGGGCTTTGCCCGCATGGTGAGCAATCGCGTCATTTTTATGGACCAAGGAAGAATTTTGGAAGACTGCAGTAAGGATGAATTTTTCGGAAATCCCGAAGCCCGCTCTCATCGCGCCAAAGATTTCCTATCAAAGATTCTCGCTCACTAATTTAATGGTAAATGGCTATTTGCTTTCCTGGTTTTGAGCAAAAACACGTTGTAGTTTCCTCTATTGACGGGCCGATTGAAATTGCTTGTTTAGTTGGCGGATCAGGTCCAGCTTTACTCTTACTCCATGGGTTTCCGCAAACGAAAGCCATTTGGCATCAAGTTGCACCAGCGCTTGCTAAACATTTCACTGTAGTTGCCTCTGACTTACGGGGCTATGGGCAATCCTCTAAACCGGCTGGTGCACAAGATCATTCCACGTATTCAAAGCGCTTCATGGCGGCAGATCAAGTGGCGCTGATGAAGCATTTAGGGCACCATCAGTTTTTCTTATTGGGACACGATCGTGGCGGTAGGGTCTCGCATCGATTAGCAATGGATCACCCGGAATGCGTTAAAAAACTCATGGTTTTGGATATCTCTCCAACACTCACTATGTATGAAAGCACGACCATGGAGTTTGCTCGAGGTTATTGGCACTGGTTTTTTCTTATTCAGCCCAATCCAGTGCCTGAAACTCTGATTGGCGCTAATCCAGAATTCTGGTTAAAAAATCATATGGGTCGCCATGCCGGAACGGGTATTTTTTCGCCAGAACGATGGGCTGAATATGTAGCGGGTGTTGCTGACCCCCTGGGACTTCGTGCGATGTGTGAGGATTATCGCGCTGCAGCAACAGTTGATTTGCTGCACGATCGCCAGGATCGGCAAGAGGGCAAAACCCTCAATATTCCGTTGCATGTTCTATGGGGCCAGCATGGGCTAGTAAATCAATGTTTTAAGCCCTTAGAGGATTGGAAGCTAGTAGCGGGCCAAGTTACTGGAAAAGCAGTTCCCTGCGGACACTACATTCCTGAGGAACTACCAGAATTGGTAGCCCAAGAATCAAGAACTTTTTTTGCATAGCCCTCTGTGAGGGAATGCCAATAATAAAATCTAATTAAATCAATTACTTAAGATAAAATCTTAAGTGAAATTCTATTTTATTCCGGATGGAAGTTGTTGCTGGCCATAAAGCTGATAGTGCGCTCAAAGCCAAGAATTCGGATGTAGCGCCAAGCGATGTCTCGATATTTGCTGTCAAGATAGCCAATAGCAACTTCTGGCGTTCTTTTAGACAGATCAATTTGTTGAATTGCACGGGCCCAACGTTTTAGTCTTGTTGACATATTTGTCACCTCCATGACCTTTCAACGCACTGCTATTGGCACAAGATGACAAGAAAATCGAATTTTTTGATGAAAAAGGGGCAATTGGTCTAAATAGAGACAACCTTATTGGGGTTGAGGATATTTTGCGGATCTAGAGCCCTCTTTAACGCCTTCATTAAATCGTGGGCTACATCACCCTTATGACCCCTCAAATCGGCTAATTTGAGCTGCCCAACCCCATGTTCAGCAGAAATTGACCCATGAAAACGTTCAACTTGGCCATAAATAAGCTCATGAATCGCTTTTTCATTATTCGTATTGAAGGTTTTTTGATCTACCCCTTCAGGGGGAGCAATGTTGTAATGCAAATTGCCGTCCCCAAGATGGCCAAAATTGATAATGCGAACCCCAGGAAATTTGTTCCTCATCAGTCCATCTGTTTCGCAAATAAACTCGTCAAGAGAGGATAAGGGAATGGTGATGTCATGTTTCAGGTTGGCGCCTTCTTCAGCCTGAGCAAGGGTAATGTGCTCGCGCATATGCCAAAAGGTATTTGCTTGAGCCAGACTATTGGCGATCACCGCGTCAGCAATGATTCCTGCCGTAAAGGCTTCTTCGAGTATGGTTTCAAGCAATTGCCTTACATGAGCTTCACTCTCGTGATCAGAGAGTTCCACTAGGATCGTAAATGGGGGCTCACCATTTAAAGGGTTTTTGAACTGAGGAAAATGCTTTTCATTCAGTGCAAGTGATTCATGGGTCATCATCTCAAAACCGGTAAGTAGCGAACTTGCTCGTTTTTGGAACAGATTTAGTAAGGCAATCGTGTGAGCAATGCTTTCAGTAGCAACTAAGGTTGTCCATTGCGAAATAGGGAGAGGGTACAACTTCATTACAGCACTGGTAATGATGCCTAGAGTGCCTTCTGAGCCGACAAAGAGATCACGTAAGTCGTAGCCAGTATTGTCTTTACGAAGACCTTTTAAGCCATTCCATATTTCGCCTTTTGCAGTGACTACTTCTAGTCCAAGACAGAGGTCTCTAGCATTGCCATAACGAAGTACATTGGTGCCTCCAGCATTGGTGGCTAAGTTTCCACCGATCATGCAGCTCCCCTCGGCCCCCAAACTCAAAGGAAATAAAAAGCCACGCTCTGCGGCGGCCTCTTGAATGTTTTGCAATATACAACCCGCTTGAACAGTAATGGTTTGGTTGGCAATATCAACAGCAAGAATCTGATTCATGCGCTTTAAATTGAGAACGATTTGTTTCCCGCTATTGTCTGGGGTTGCCCCACCGCAAAAACCGGTATGCCCACCTTGAGGGACAATTGCAATATGATGTTCTGCGCAAAGTTTTACGATTGCAGCTACCTCATTAGAACAGCCTGGAAGGACAACAGCTAAGGCCTTGCCGCTAAAGCGTTTTCGCCAGTCAGTAGAATAGGGTGCCATGTCTTGGTCATCCGTCAGAATATATTTCTGATCGAGAATGTGACTGAGCTGATGAAAAAAGGTTTGCATTACTTCTGGGCATCCAATTTTTGTTTTGCTAATGACTTGGCCGCCTTTTTGATCGGCTTTAAATACATCAGAAGACATACAAAACCGATGGTGGCCAAAGTTGTTTCTAATAGAGCCATCCAAAAATTAGCACCTGTTTCTAAAATACGCACCAAACCCTCGGTAACGTATAGCAATATCAGCATTGAGGCCCACTGCATGGTGTACACCTTGCCCTTCCATATTCCCGGAATAGCAAATAGT
Source organism: Polynucleobacter sp. (assembly GCF_018500155.2). Lineage (GTDB taxonomy): Bacteria > Pseudomonadota > Gammaproteobacteria > Burkholderiales > Burkholderiaceae > Polynucleobacter. The sequence continues at coordinate 4,629 of NZ_JAHBAK020000062.1, read as the reverse complement.
AATGGAATACCTTTCAAGATGAGCCACGATCCGCCTGGACGAAGTGGAGAAATAAACCATTCCCACGCTATGCACAGAATAAATAAATCAATAAAAGCGGCGGTCGCTAGCAGCTGATACGGATTTTTTTCAAGGATTTTTTGGTACATGGTGGCAAACGAGCGCTTATGGTTAGAGGAGTTTGAGGGCTACTTGTGCCAAGCGTCTTCCTTGCGCCCTAGCAAGTCTTTGCTCCTCAGGGCTGATAGGACCTCGACCATCTGCATGTGCAAAATGGGAGGCGCCATAAGGAGTGCCGCCTGTAGACGTCGACATTAAATCTGACTCGCTATAGGGCAAACCTAAAATCATCATTCCATGATGAAGCAGGGGAACCATCATTGTTAATAAAGTACTTTCCTGGCCGCCATGCAAACTACCTGTACTGGTAAAAACACATGCGGGTTTGCCAATTAATGCGCCACCCAGCCACTCCGAAGTGCTGCCATCCCAAAAATATTTCATGGGGGCGGCCATATTCCCAAAACGGGTAGGGGATCCCAAAGCCAAACCGATACATTCCTGCAGATCAGAATATTCAACATAAGGGGAGCCATCAGCAGGTATCGAGGGTTCGGTAGATTCACATACGGTTGAAACAGCTGGCACAGTTCTAAGGCGCGCATGAGCGCCAGGGATGCTCTCTATACCTTCGGCAATGAGGCGGGCTAAATCCCTGGTAGCCCCATATCGGGAATAGTACAAAACTAAAATATCGTGCTGGTTCATATTCTTCTCTTATATGATACGGCGATGCGCCTTTTTCGTAATCCTCAATTATGGCTCTCTCTAGCAAAAGAGTTGTGGGAGGAGAACCGCGACCTCAAGCTCAATCAAATTGCTGCTAGTTTGGCCTTTACAACCGTGTTGTCCTTGGTTCCCATGATTACGATCGCTACCATTTTGATTGGTTACCTACCTAGGGTCATTCAAGTCAAAAATGCTTTTAAGAGTTGGCTGCTTGATACCTATATGCCTGGCGGCATTAATCAACAAGTTTTTATGTATTTGGATCAATTTTCCATCCAAGCACGGGGTTTAACGCTTTTGGGTTTGGCTGGTTTATTTGTTACGGCAGTGATGACATTAGCTGTGATTGAAGGGGCTTTTAATCAAATCTTTAAGGTTCAAAAAGATCGACCCTTATTTAAAAAAGTGTTGATCTATGCTTCGGCAACCATTCTGGGTCCTATATTGTTAGGCGTTGGAATCTATCTTAGCGGTATGCTATTTAGCGCCTCTGAAGGTTGGACTGAGGCAATCTCTTTTGGTTTCAGTGTAATAGCTACGATTGCACCAATTATCCTGGCGGTAGTTGTCTATACCGTGGTATATAAAATTTTGCCTTACACCATAATTTTATGGAGCGATGCATTCTCTGGAGCATTATTTGCCGCTCTAAGTTTTGAAGGTATGAAATTTGGATTTGCCATATTTTTGACCCATACAGCCTTTTATAAAACGGTATATGGAGCCTTTGCAATATTTCCTTTGGCTTTACTGTGGATCTACTTAACCTGGTGGATTACCTTGGCTGGGGCAGTCCTTGTAGCCAACTTACCGAGCATTCGCTCAGGTGTCATTAGGGTTATTCGTTACTAATAACGATTTTTTTACCCTTGATTCCATTGATGCTTAAGGCTATATTGAAGGCATCAATTCCTTGATTTTGGAGATCAAATGAAAGTTCGTGACATTCTGCGTGTAAAAGGGAGTACCTTATTTACCGTTGCCCCAGATACCGCACTGCAAACTGCTGTTCTCGTCATGAGCGAACATGACATTGGTTCATTAGTGGTGATGGAGTATGACAAGCTTGTTGGCATTCTGACATTTAGAGAGGTGATTTCAGCGCTCGCTAAACATCATGGCAAATTAGATGGCCTTAATGTGCGTTCAGTCATGAATCAAAAGCCGCTCACATGTAATATGGAAACAGAAATTGATGAAGTGCGTCGCATGATGTTGGTTGATCATGCTCGTTACTTACCGGTAATGGATCAAAAAATGTTGATGGGTGTGATCTCTTTTTATGACGTTGCAAAATCAGTGGTAGAGGCTCAAGATTTTGAGAACACCATGCTCAAGGCCTACATTCGCGACTGGCCAGAAGACGCTGAAAAAAGCACGAATTAAGCTTTTCTAGCGATAGATTGCTGACAAATGACATAATGTCGATATGTCAGGAAATACTTTAGGCCTTCTTTTTACTGTTACCACTTTTGGTGAATCACATGGTCCCGCTATTGGAGCCGTGGTAGATGGGTGTCCTCCAGGCCTCCTGTTGAATGAGTCTGATCTTCAATTCGACCTAGATCGACGCAAGCCTGGTACATCGCGTCATGTTACCCAACGTAAGGAAGATGACAAGGTTGAAATTCTTTCCGGTATTTTTGAAGGAAAAACGACCGGCGCTCCAATTTGCCTTCTCATTCGCAATATCGATCAACGTAGCCAAGACTACGGAGATATATTGCAAACATTCAGACCTGGTCACGCCGACTACGCGTATCACTACAAATATGGCTTGCGTGATCCAAGAGGAGGCGGTCGCTCTTCTGCTAGATTGACGGCGCCTGTTGTTGCGGCGGCTGCTATTGCAAAAAAGTGGTTGCGTGAAAAGTATGGAACTCAATTTTATGGATTCATGAGTCAACTAGGCGAGATTCAAATTCCATTTGTAGATGCAGCCCAGATTGAGCAAAATCCATTTTTTGCTGCCAATGCGCAAATTATTCCGCAGCTAGAGAGTTATATGGATGAGTTGCGCAAAGCAGGGGACTCTTGTGGCGCAAGAATAGAGGTGCGAGCTAAAAATGTTCCAATTGGTTTAGGCGAACCTCTCTTTGACAAACTGGATGCTGATATTGCCCATGCCATGATGGGCATCAATGCCGTAAAGGGCGTAGAGATAGGCGCGGGTTTTCAATCGGTCTCTCAGCGTGGCAGTGAGCATGGCGATGAGTTGTATCCAGATGGGTTTGCTTCCAATAACGCTGGCGGCACTCTCGGAGGCATTAGTACGGGTCAAGACTTATGTGTTTCGATTGCGATTAAGCCAACTTCTAGCATCATGAGTCCCAAACACTCGATAGACCTCAATGGCAATCCTATTGAGGTGCAAACCAAGGGGCGTCACGATCCCTGTGTAGGCATACGGGCCACCCCAATAGCGGAGGCCATGCTGGCTTTAGTTTTAATGGACCATGCATTACGTCATCGCGCGCAATGCGCTGATGTCTCGTTAGCGCATCCCCCCATCCCAGCCGCTCGGCCAATTTCCAAGGGGTAATACCCCTTTTTTATTAATGACGCCAGTGCTTCGATGGGCCTTTGGGGCCTTTTTCTTTTTATATTTTGCATACGTAGGGTTAGTTTCACCTTATGCCAGCCTTTTTTTCTTAGATCGCGGATTTAGTGCCATTGAAATAGCAGTACTTATGTCAATGCTCCAAATTACGCGTATCGTCGGCCCCTTTAGTTGGGGCTGGCTTTCTGACTATCTATCTAACCGTATAGGAATCATTAGGGTTTGCGCATGTCTTGCTGCTGGCGTCTTTGTCCTGATTTTCTTTTTACAGAGTTACATAAGCTTCTTTATCTGGATGTTTGTTTTGCACACCATTTTGAGTAGCCAAATGCCATTGGGTGAGACCGCCACAATTCATGCCCTGTACAAAGATAACTCATTTGATAAGCGTTATGGACGCTTGCGTCTTTGGGGTTCTGTCGGCTTTATCACTATGGTGCTCATTGCCGGCGAGCTTTTCCAGCGCAAGGGGATTGAGTTGTATCCCTATGTGGGTGTGATAGTGTTGTGTGCATTGGCATTGATCACTTTTTGCTTGCATGAGCCAAAAATGGAGCGACGCAAAATGGTGAAAGGCGAGCTCATTACTGTTTTATTGAATCCAGATGTACGTTGGTTCTTGTTATCCGGATTTTTCATGATTTTTGCGCACGCCTCTTTATATGTTTTTTATTCTTTATACCTAGCAAATCTTGGTTACGATAAATTTGAAATCGGTTTATTTTGGGCTTTGGGCGTCGCTGCTGAAGTCCTCTTTTTTTATTACCAAAACAAACTTTTAAGTCGCTTAGATGCGGAGGTAATATTGCAAGGTGCCTTTGGTATTGGCGTCATTCGATTCATATTGATTGCTTTTGCGCCAGTAACCTCCGCACTCATCTTGGCTCAAGTACTGCATGCGGCTACTTTTGCAGCTCATCATAGTGCTGCTACCAAATTGCTGCAGCGTTGGTTTACTGGACCGCTACAAGCTCGGGGGCAAGCGATTATGGCTACTGTATCGTATGGCTTAGGAGGGACAATAGGGGGATTGTGTGCTGGCTGGATATGGGATTTATCTCAGCCAAGAGATGTTTTTGTGATGTCAGCTTTAGCCTGTGGTTTAGCGGGAATGGCGATCCAAAAGATGCGTCCTCGTCGCTATCCCACAAGAAAAAGTTGATATGAAACAGCTATTTACTGAATTTTTGCTTTAGCCCGTATTTTTTGCATCATTTCAGAAAATTTGGCCTTTTGCCAGTTTTGATCAGAGGCAATCATCCTGTCTCTTATACACATCT